>JAJAZK010000506.1 GCA_026785765.1 Rhodoferax sp.
CCGACCGGGTGAGATGGGCGCGGCGGCCAACACGCACCGGGCCTTGCAACAAGACGAAGTGAGAGAGACAACACAATTGCTTGAAGATGTGCTGACCAGTGACAACCCTCGCCGGGCATGTAAAAGGGTGAAGGCCAACAAGCTTGAGGGCGAACAGATGCCCGGGCCGCCAGCTACCCCTCGCTCAAGCGGAGCGCCTACGCTAAATTTCAACGAGACTTGGCTGGACAACCGTTATTTTGTAAATACAATTTAGCATGCTCACGTGGGACGAAGTCAAACGTAAACTCAACATCAAGAGCCAGCGGTTGGAACTCGCCGGATGCGATGTAATTTGGGACCACTTCACCGTCACGCGTGAGGACCGGCGGCAAAACTATGGCGAGGTGCGCCAAGTCTGCTTTGGTCTTTTGGCTGGAGAAGTGGTTGTACTTGTCTACACGGAACGTTCAAGAGGGATGCACGTGATCTCGCTACGAAAGGCAGAAAAGCATGAAGCTCGCTACTACCGCCAAGTTGCCAAAGAGAACCTCGGCTAAGGTGAACGACCCCGACAATCCGGCCTGGACGGAAGACATGCTTGGCGCGCCGGTGCTCAAGCGCAGGAGGGGTCCGCAAACGACGCCAACCAAAGTGCTTACGTCGATCCGGCTGGATGCCGATGTCGTTGCGTACTTCAAGTCACAAGGCGAGGGATATCAATCGCGTATCAATGAGACCCTGCGCAAGGAGCTGTATCGAAATTCAACCGGTCGTGCAAGCACGACAACGCGCAAGCCCGTTGCGGCTTGACATTGACGTTCAAGCCTGCTTGCTGCAGTGCTACTATTTCGCCCGTGAACACCGAAACAATCCGTCGCGAAGCACTGTCGCTTCCTGTTCAGGAGCGAGCGGAACTTGCTGAGCAACTGCTGTCAAGTCTTGATGCGTTGTCCGAGGCTGAGATTGCCCAACTCTGGTTGCTGGAGGCAACGCGTCGCGCCAAAGAACTGGATCAGGGTTCTGCGAAGCGTGTTTCGGCTGACGAGGTACGTCGTCAAGCCCAATCATTGCTGAAGTGAGCTACTTTTTCAGTGAGGCGGCGCGGGTCGAGCATCTTGAGCACGACGCGTACTACGAAGAGCAGCGTCCCGGCCTGGGCGCTCGGTGGGCTGACACAAGCGGCGTTTGTTGCCGCGCCCACCCTCATTGCAAGGGCGGCTGCGATTGAAAGCTGATGCTGTCGAACTTCTACGCCCTGGCCGACGACAAGCTGCACCACTTCCGCGGGCGAAAGCCCGACACTGCCGGAGACGGGTGGTTCGCGGCGTTCGATAGCCCGGCAACTGCGGTGCGCTGCGGCACGGCGCTAGTGGACGCGGTAGAGCGGCTTGGGGTGCAGCTGCCGGTGGGCGTGCAAACCGGGGAATGCGAAGTGCTTGGGGAGACGTACAACGGGATAGCAGTTCACCTTGATGCGCGCGTGGCATCGGCGGCAGAACCCGGCCAGGTGCTCGTTTCGGCGACAGTAAAGGACCTCGTCGCCGGTTCTGGCCTCCGTTTCGAGGACCTCGGGCTGCGCATGCAGAAGGGCGTGCCGGATGAGTGGCGTCTTTTTGGTGTTGCACGGGCGTGAGCAAGTATTTGCCATCCAACGACGGTTCCCAGTGCGACCTGCAGCACGCGGTGCGTCGGCGGACTGCCTCGACTCGCAGATCGATTGCGGGCGGGCTCGCACTTGCCGTGCTGCTTGCGGTTCTGCTCTGCGCCGCGGCGGGAGAGTTGCTCAGCAGGGCAGCCAACCGAACGGTTGGTGCCGCGCCACTTGCGCTGGGTGCCAAGGATGTTTCGCTGGACCTGCCTGGGGGTGGTACGGTCGCTGGCTGGTTTGTGCAAGGCACGCCTGGCAAGGGGGCCATCCTGTTGCTGCATGGCCTGCGGGCGGACCGGCGCCAGATGCTGGCGCGCGCGCAGTTGTTCAAGGATCTCGGGTACTCGGTGCTGTTGATCGACCTGCCCGCACACGGCGAGAGTTCGGGGGACCGGGTCACGTTCGGCTGGCGTGAGGCACACGGGGTGAACGCCACGCTGGCGTATTTGCGCGCTGCGGTTCCGGGTGAGCGTATTGGCGTCGTTGGGGTGTCGCTGGGCGCAGCCGCACTGGTGTTGGCCAGTCCGTCGCCGCCGCCCGCAGCGGTAGTGCTGGAGTCCATGTATCCGACGATCACGCAGGCGGCGGAGAACCGCCTGGTGATGCGACTGGGCGGCGTGGGCGCGGGTCTTGCACCATTGCTGTTGTGGCAGTTGCCGCTGCGTGCGGGTGTTTCGGCGGAGCAGCTGCGGCCGATCACGCTGCTCGCGGGGCTGGGCGCGCCAGTTCTGGTGGCGTCTGGAACGGCGGACCGGCACACCACCGTGGCCGAGACCCGAGAGATTTTTCAGGCTGCCGCCGCGCCCAGGGAGTTGTGGCTGGTAGACGGTGCAGCCCATGGTGACCTGCAGGCCCATGATCCAGCAGCGTATGCGGCCAGGGTTGCATCGTTTATCGAACGGCATGTGCGCGCTGGCGGCTGAGTTGCCAGGACGCGCCGCGTGAGGCCGACCAACCCAGGAGTCAGAGTTGTGCGCAGATCACCAGCACGCCAGCGGTCACCAGCAGCAGGCCGAGCATTTCGTTGCGGGTCATGCTTTCGCGAAACAACTGGCGTGAGACCAGGTAACTGAACAACACCTCCACCAGACCCAGGGTGCGCACATCCACCGCAGGGCGAAGCGCCACCGCGGTCAGCCAGCCGATGGAGGCGAGGGCGCCCATCAAGCCCGCCACCAGGGACAGACGCCAGGTTTTGGCTAGCGCCGTCAGAATGCCCGGCTGGCGCAGCGCCAGCCAGCTGCCCAGCAGTGCGGTTTGCAGTGCTTGCGCCAGCAGCACAGCCCAGGCGCCAATCAGCCACGGCGAGGTTTGTGGCAGTTGCAGTGCGGCGCCGCGGTACCCCACGCTGGAAAGCGCAAACAGTGCGCCCGAAGCCAGCCCGAACCAGATCGCGTTTCCAGTCCATTGCATGGTCGCTGGCGCGATTTTCCTTGGCAATGACAACAGCACCACGCCGACGGTCGCGACCACCATCGCCGCCGCGGCCAGCAGGCTTGGCCACTCATGCAGGAACAGGGTCGAGAAAACTCCAACCTGCAAAACCTCGGTCTTGGAGAAGGTGACACCGATGATGAAGTTGCGCTGCTTCATCGCCGCCAGCAGGCAGGCGGTGGCAGCCAGTTGCGCCGTTGCGCCCAGGAACAACCAGGCGCCATAGGTCCAATTAAAGGCCGGAAGGCCGGTTTCTGCGGGCGAGAACCGGTATATCAATGCCAGCCAGGCCGCCGCAAACGGCAGCCCGTACAGGAAACGCACCAGGGTGGCTGCCAGCGTGCCCAGACCAGACACCAGCGTGCGCTGGGCTGCGTTGCGGATGGTTTGGGCAAATGCTGCCCAGACCACAATGGGTATCCAGGCCCAGTCGGCCGCAGCGGGAAGTTGCATCAGAACGCGGCCGCGTGCTGCCGTGGTTGCTCAGTAGGTCCCAGGCACCAGGATGGCCTTGTCAACGCCGCGGATGTCGGTGTGGCCACAAAATGCCATGGTCACGTCGAGCTCCTTGTGGATGATCTGCAGCGCCCGGGTGACGCCAGCCTCACCCATTGCGCCGAGCCCGTAGACCATGGCTCGACCTATCATCGTGCCGCGTGCACCCAGCGCCCAGGCCTTGAGCACGTCTTGCCCGGAGCGGATTCCGCCATCCATCCAGACTTCGGTCCGAGTGCCGACGGCGGCGACGATGGCTGGTAAAGCGTCAATACTGGATTGCGCGCCGTCGAGTTGGCGCCCACCGTGGTTGCTAACGACGATCGCGTCGGCGCCCGCCGCCACCGCCAGCACCGCATCTTCGGCATCCATGATGCCCTTGAGGATCAGTTTGCCGCCCCAGCGCTCCTTGACCCAGGCCACATCGGCCCAGGACAGGCGCGGATCGAACTGCTCGTTGGTCCAGGCGGCGAGTGACTTCATGTCGCTCACTGCTTTCACATGGCCCACCAGGTTGCGAAAGGTATGGCGCCGGGTCCCGAGCATGCCCAGGCACCAGCGCGGCTTGGTCGCCAGGTTGAGCAGGTTGGCCAGGGTCGGGCGCGGCGGCGCGCTCAGGCCGTTCTTGAGGTCCTTGTGGCGCTGGCCGATGACTTGCAGGTCGAGCGTCAGCACCAGGGCGCTGCAGCGCGCCACCTTGCAACGCTCGATCATGTTTGCCATGGCGTCGCGGTCGCGCATCATGTAGAGCTGGAACCAGAACGGCACGCTGGTGTGTTGCGCCACGTCCTCGATCGAGCAGATGCTCATGGTCGACAAGGTGAACGGGATGCCGAACTTCTCGGCGGCGCGCGCCGCATGGATCTCGCCGTCGGCGTGTTGCATGCCTGTCAGCCCGACTGGCGCGATCGCCACTGGCATGTTCACGGCGCAACCCACCATGTGGGTGGCGGTGCTGCGGTTTTCCAGGTTCACCGCGACGCGCTGGCGCAGCTTGATCTTCTGGAAGTCGTCCGAATTGGCGCGGTAGGTGCCCTCGGTCCAGGAGCCGGAGTCAGCGTAGTCGTAAAACATGCGCGGTACGCGCTTTTGCGCCAGAACGCGCAAGTCTTCTATGTTGGTAATGACGGCCAATCTGCTCTCCTGGTTGTGCCACGGATGTTAGCGCCCGTCCCTGGCGCAGGTTTTGAAATCCGCCCGGTTGCAGTTGAAAAAATTCTGCGACCCGGCCGCGCCCGTAGCGGGTTCAGGGCAGCTCCAGGCCGAGCAGTTCGGCCAGGGCGGCGCTTTGCATGGAGCCGGAGCGGGTCACGGTTTGCCCGGTGCGGACGTTGCGCGCAACGATGAAGGGCACCGATTCCGCGCCCAGGTTGTTGAACAGCCGCGTGTTGGCCTTGATGGCTTGTTCCATCTCTGGCGCCGGGCTGGCACTGGCGGAGATGCCGCCAGTGCCAGCCAGAAGGGAGCTTTCGTGTGCATCCATGCTGCGCGCCGGGTCGGCCGACGCAAGCAGGGCCGCTCCCTGGCTGGTGCTCGACGCATTGATGATGCCAACCGGAATCCAGATGAACTTGACCTTTTTCTGCAGCGCCGCCGACGCTTGCCACAGGTGCGCGCAATGCGGACACTGGGGGTCGAAGAACACGTAGACCGCGTTGGTGCTCATCATCGCACCCACTGTGAAGCCCCGGGCTTCGGCGGCGACGATCTCGACCGACGGTGCACGCTTCGGGCTGTCCGGTGCGCTGGCGCTTTCCTGTTTGGAGCAGCCCAGCAGCGCCAGGCAACCGGCTGCGACAGCGCTCAACAGCAGG
>JAJAZK010000507.1 GCA_026785765.1 Rhodoferax sp.
GGCCGTGGCCGTGGCGGCCGCGGAGGGCGTGGTAACCGCGGCGAGCGCGCGCCGCAACAGGGTCAACGCGAGCGGATGGAAACCAATGGCCTTGCGGTCGAGGGCGACAACAACGTCACGGCAGGCGTGGGCAACCCGCAAGACCAGCCCCGGGCCGACACCCGTACAGAGCGGCCTGCGCGCAACGGAGAACGTGGCGGGCGCGGCCGCAACGGCGCGGACCGGGCTGAAGGCGCCGATCGGCCGCCACGCACAGAACGTAACCAGGAGCGCAACGATGAATCTGGTACGGGTCAAACCGATGCGGCAATGGAACCCCGCGCGCCGCGCGAGCCCCGCGAAGGCAGGGACGGGCGTCGGGAGCGCCGCCCGCGTCAAGACCCGGTGCATGGTTCGTCCGATCACCCAAGTGTGGTCGGGCCGGTTGCACTGCCGTTGGCCGCAGACAGCGTGATTGCAGGCGGCGATGGGCCAACGGCGGAACGAGACGCCGGTTCAGCCGAAGCCGGTCCGTCGCGCCGGCCACGTGAGCGCGGCGGACGTGATCGTGGTCCGCGCGGCGAGCGCAGTCCACGAGATCAGGAGCAGGCGCAGACGCTCGAGCAGTCGATGGAACCGCAACAAGCGCTGGAGGGCTTTGCACCGGCCACGACGCATCCCGCGGCGCTGGAGTCGGCACGCGAGACTACCACCGCCCGGCCAGCAACGATGCCAGCGGCAAGCCCGACGGCGGGCATGCCAACGGTACAGAGCTACACCTTGCCAATCGATTCCCTGTCGGGGATCGCGCAACAGGCGGGCTTGAATTGGGTCAATTCGGACGCCGGGAAAATTGCGCTGGCGCAAGCAGCAATCGCCGCAATGCCCAAGGCCATCCGTGTGCCACGCGTACGGCCCGCTCCGATGCAGATCGATGAGGGACCTCTGGTACTGGTGGAAACCAAACGCGACCTGCGCAGCATGAAATTGCCGTTCGAGCAGGCAAGTTACTGACAGTCGGCCGAATCGCCAGGAGCGCATGGGCGGCAGAAATCCAGGCCCAAGCTCCTGAGGTTCGTTTCTAGGAGGCTTGGGCTGCGTTGCGCCAGGCCTCGGTCGCCGCTGCCAGGTCCCCCTCCCGTTCAGCCAGCTCGGCCAATTGGCGCCAGGCATCGCGGCGCAGCTCGGGGTCCTGCAAACGCGCCAGACATTGGGTCAACAACTGGCGCGACTTGCCCCACAGTTGCAGGCGTATGCAGGTCACTCCGGCCAGGTACTGCAGCAATGCTTCGCCGGGACGCTGCATTTGCGCCGTCTCGATGCGCGCCAGCCAGGCTGAATCCGGAGCGCCAGACGTTTCCGCGAAAGCACGTTCTAGCGCGCGCACCAGACCCACCACTTGCGTTTCACCGATGGCGTCAGGGGCCGCCACCATACGCTCCCAGACCGGCAGCAGCCACTGAAGACCGAGCGTGGCGGCCCCGCCGACGTCGCGCAAACGGTTGGCCGCACGGATCGCCACGTCCGCCATCTGCTTTTCATTGCGGCCCAGCCGGGACCAAGCCGACTCCAACTGCGCCGGATCGTGGGCGCCGGCTATCAATTCCATCGCCAGGCCACGCAACACGCCCTGGGCTGCCAATGGCGACAGGGCATGGTGTTTGGCCAGCAAACGTGCTGTCTCCAGCGCCTGCACCGTCGCGCCTGCCATACGCGCCGCCTTCAGGCGCAGACGCAACGCGAGTGTGCGCCGTGCCGCGCCTTGGCCAAGTTCGTCCAGCAGGCGCAAGGCAAGTGCCGCATCACGATCGTCCAATGCCCAGCGCGCCGCCCGCAGCTGGATTCCCTCACGGGTCTCGGCAGCTCCTACGCCAGACATCGTGTCGAGGGCATTGCGGTAGCTGCTTTCGCGCACCGCGCGGTCCTGCAATGAATGCGTTGCCTCCGCCACCAACAGGTGTGAAACCGAGCGCAGACGCGGCGCGTAACCTAGTTTGTCGCTGCCCGACTCGATGGCGTCGACCTGTGCCAGCACCGTTTCGGCCGATTTGCGCGAACGCAGGTAGCGGCCGGCAGCCAGATTGGAGAATGCGTCAAGCAAGGCCACCTGCATGGCGCGTTCGCGTTGACGCAAACGCCACAACTTTGCCGCCCCCGGTAACGCGAACAGGGCTGCCAATGCGCGTAATGCCAGGTGCAGGGTGAAAAAGGCAAGCACCAGCAGCACCAGCACCAGATTCAACGACAGGTCGACGCGATACGGCGGCCAAAACAGGGTGATCGAGCCTGGATTGCTGCCGGCAAACAGTGCCGCCGCCACTGCCACGCCGAAAAGGGCCAACAACCACAGGACAAGACGCATGATCCTAGAAACCGCAGTTGGACGCGCCCGAGTGGGCTGCGATGGGGTGCGCTGGCAAGTCTGAGCGCTGCGGCTCCAAGTGTGCCCGCGCCCAGTTGGACAGCGCGAAGAGGGCAAGCCTCTGGCTTGACTGCGGCCTGCAAGGCCGACGACGCTGCGAGTTTCTGCCCGCAAAGAGAAGCAACGCCGCC
>JAJAZK010000508.1 GCA_026785765.1 Rhodoferax sp.
AAGTCCTGGATGAGCGTCGGCCGCAGCGGCCGCATTAAGGCACGCCTCGTCGCGCGCACTCAGGCGGCCTGCATCACGCACCTGGGCAATGATCGCGGGTCTGTATTTGTGCGTAAGCAGGAGTTGCTGGTCGCGCCGCCAGCGCTCAACGTTTGCATGATGGCCCGACAATAGCGGCTCCGGCACACAAACGCCCCGCCAATGCTCAGGGCGGGTGTAGTGCGGACAATCGAGCAAACCGTCCAGCGCCGGGTTGAAGCTGTCCTGCGTGTGGCTGGCCGCGTCGGCCAGGACACCCGGTTGCAAACGCGCAACGGCGTCGAGCAGCGCCAATGCCGCAATTTCACCGCCAGAGAGGACGAAGTCGCCGAGACTGATCTGCTCGTCCACCTCGGCGTCTATAAAACGCTGGTCCAGGCCTTCGTAACGCCCACAAACCAGCACCGCACCGGAGCTGTCAGACCAGCGCTGCACTGCTGCATGGTCCAGTGGCCGCCCCAACGGCGAAAACAGCACCACCGGCGCTCGATCCACTCGCGCAGCACGTACCGAATCAAGACAACGCTCCAATGGCGGGGCCATCAACACCATGCCCGGACCGCCACCGAAGGGCCGGTCATCGACGCGTCTGTAATTGCCATCTGCAAAGTCACGCAGATTGGAGAAGTGCACATCGAGTGCGCCTGATTCGAACGCTCGCCTCGTCACGCCGGTCTGCAGAAACGGGCCGAACAGTTCCGGGAACAGGGTGATGACGTCAAAACGCATGGGTGCGCTACCCGTAATCTGGCTGCCAATCCACCACGATGCGGCGCGCTGGCAAGTCGACAGAATCCACATAAACGCCGACAAATGGGATCATGCGCTGCAGAATCTTGCCCTCGGCCTTGTAATGCAGCACCATCACGGTCTGTGCCGCGCTGGTCAGGAATTCTCCGACCTGGCCCAAAGCAACACATTCGCGGTTGAAGACTTCCAACCCGAGCAAATCAACCCAGTAGTACTCGTCCGGGTCGGCACTTGGGAACGCGGACCGCGCGATAAAGATTCTGCAACCACGCAGCAAAGTCGCGCTGTCGCGGTCTACCACATCCCGCGCCCCGGCGACTACACCTCCCCCATGCTCCTTTGCCTCGATGATGCGCAGCAAGGATGCGCCTTTCGCATGTTCGCTCGCCCCGGACGACGACCCCAAATACCAGCGCTTTGACGAAAACAGCGCCTCGGGGGCGCTGCTATAGGCATGTACTTTGAACCAACCTTTGACCCCCCAGGGCTCCCCCATGCGACCGACCTCCACGGCATCCGCTGGAAGGTCGACTGCGTCAAGTTGCGGCAACATCAGGCTCCAGCTAGCGCAAAGGCCGTTCCGGCCCAAGCGTTCAGGCAGCCTTCTTGGCAGATTGCGCAAGTAGCCGCTCAACGGTTGATGACGGCTGCGCACCGACACCCTGCCAATACGTCAGCCGGTCCAGCGCGATACGGATCCTCTCTTCGCTGGTAGTGGCAATCGGGTTGTAAAAGCCAATGCGCTCGATGAAACGGCCATCGCGTCGGGTGCGCTTGTCAGCAACCACTATATTGAAAAAGGGGCGCGCCTTCGCACCGCCGCGGGCAAGTCGAATAACGACCATAATGAATCCTTTGGGGTGGCAGAAATCACTTTCCGCCATTGTTTCAGCGTTGAGACGCGTCACATGGCCACCCGGCCATCAACACGCTGAAAAGCCTTCCATTATAACGAGAACGGACGTGCCAATCTTCAGATGCAGCCCGCTCGATGCCTTGGCGCCAGCTCGACGAAACACACCGTACGCTAGGGGCTTAATGGCTAAAACATCAGCCCATACCATCGCAGGCGCGAGAGGCACTGGCTCAGCTGCGGCGACTGCAGCCAAATGAACATCAGAAACAAGACTGCTGCGACCTGGCTCACGCTGGTCGGTGGCGTATTCGGCCTGCACCGGTTCTACTTGCATGGAATGACCGACGTGCTGGGATGGCTCCTGCCGGTGCCAACACTGCTCGGTCTGTACGGCGTCTACCGGGCGCGTGGCCTTGGCCTGGACGACCACTGGAGCTGGGCCCTCATACCCCTACTGGGCTTCGTCTTTGCCGCCTGTGCGCTCAACGCCATCGTCTACGGATTGACAGACCAACCGCGTTGGAACGGGTGGTTCAATCCAGATCTGGCACCCGACTCTGTGCATGGCGGGACGAACTGGCTGACCATTGGCGCAGTTTTTCTGGCCATGTTGACCGGAGCAACCGCACTGATCGCGGCGATCGCGTTTGGCATCCAGCGGATTTTCGAATGGCAGGCTGGGTAATTGCCAAATGCGCGCGCATCAAAAAGCTACGACGCGCTGGCTGGCAATCTGCGCCCCAAAGAGGTTGGTCATCGTCAGCCGCCCCGAAAGATAAGGTTAACGGCGCCGACCAGGTACAAGGCGGCCAACAGCTAATCCAGCCGCAATGGCTTGTTCATGTAAACCATTGCAAAGTCAGTCTGCTGGTAACCGATGCAGTCCGCTGTCAAGTTGTGGCGCCGGTCCGCACGGTTGCTGCAGCATCGGTGAACTCGCGGATATGGTCGAAGTTGAGGTACTTGTAGACGTCGGCGCTGGCGGCCGTCAGTACCCCCATGTCGGCCATGTACTCGTCTTTGGTCGGAATACGGCCCAGCTTGGAGCAGATCGCCGCCAGTTCAGCTGACCCAAGGTACACATTTGCATTCTTGCCCAGGCGGTTCGGAAAGTTGCGCGTCGAAGTGCTGAACACCGTGGCGCCCTCCTTCACCTGGGCCTGGTTGCCCATGCACAGGCTGCAACCCGGCATCTCCATCCGTGCACCAGCACTGCCCAAGACCCCATAGTGACCTTCGTCACTTAGTTGTTTCGCATCCATCTTGGTCGGCGGAGCCATCCACAATTTCACTGGGATGTCACGTCGGTTCTCGAGCAGCTTTGAAGCAGCCCGGAAATGGCCGATGTTGGTCATGCAACTCCCGATAAAGACCTCATCGATCTTGGAACCGGCCACCTCGCCCAAGGTCTTGACATCGTCCGGATCATTCGGACAGGCAACGATAGGCTCGTGCACGTTGGCCAAATCAATCTCGACCACTGCAGCGTACTCGGCGTCTGCATCGGCCTGCAGCAGTACCGGGTTGGACAACCAGGCCTCCATGGCATCAATCCTACGCCGAATCGTGCGTGTGTCAGCGTAACCCGTGGCGATCATCCATTTGAGCATGGTGATGTTGCTGTTGACGTACTCCATGATCGGCGCCTTGTCGAGGTGCACGGTGCAGCCGGCAGAGGACCTTTCAGCTGACGCGTCGCTGAGCTCAAAGGCCTGCTCCACCTTGAGATCCGGCAAACCTTCGATCTCCAGAATGCGGCCGGAGAAGATGTTCTTCTTGCCCTGCTTGGCGACCGTCAATAATCCGGCCTTGATCGCATACAGCGGGATCGCATTGACGAGGTCGCGCAGTGTCACACCGGGTTGCAGCTTGCCCGTGAAACGCACCAGCACACTCTCTGGCATGTCCAAGGGCATGACCCCGGTCGCAGCGCCAAACGCCACCAGACTGGAGCCGGCTGGGAAGCTGATGCCGATCGGAAACCGGGTATGGCTGTCGCCGCCGGTGCCAACCGTATCGGGAAGCAACATGCGATTGAGCCAACTGTGGATGATGCCGTCGCCAGGACGAAGGCTGATTCCACCTCGCGTACTGATGAAGTTTGGCAGCTCATGGTGCATCTTCACGTCCACCGGTTTCGGGTAAGCTGCAGTGTGGCAGAAGGACTGCATCACCAAGTCTGCGCTAAAGCCCAAGCAGGCCAAATCCTTAAGCTCGTCGCGGGTCATCGGGCCGGTCGTGTCTTGTGACCCCACCGAGGTCATGCGTGGTTCGCAGTAGGTGCCCGGACGAACGCCCTGCCCGGGGACCAATCCAACCGCCCGGCCAACCATTTTCTGCGCCAGCGTGAAGCCGGTCTTGGAAGCCGCCGGGTTCTGCGGCAGCCTGAACAAGGCACTGACAGGCAAACCCAGCGCCTCGCGCGCTTTGGCCGTCAACCCGCGCCCGATGATAAGTGGAATGCGCCCACCGGCGCGCACTTCGTCGAACAACACCGCGCTCTTCAAGGCGAATTCGGCGATCACCTTGCCATCCTTGAGTGCGCGGCCCACGTTGGGCCGCCACACCACCCCCAGTCTCGTATAAACATATAAGACCCCACGCGACAAGCATAATTTGATGGGGATCCCGGGTG
>JAJAZK010000509.1 GCA_026785765.1 Rhodoferax sp.
ACGTACGACGGTGTGTTGTACAACTCCGAGACCATCAAGGGCATGCTCGACGGTTATGTGGAGAACCTGCACTTTGACGAAGCCTGGTTACCGCATGCGGCGTTTCACCCGTTTTATGGCACCTACCATGCCATGGGCAAGAAGCGGACCCGGCCCAAGCACGCTGTGGTGTACGCGACGCAGTCCATCCACAAGCTGCTGGCCGGTATCAGCCAGGCCAGCCATGTGCTGGTGCAGGACGCGCAGCACACCAAGCTCGACCGGCACCTGTTCAACGAAGCCTACCTGATGCATACCAGCACCAGTCCGCAGTACAGCATCATTGCCAGCTGTGACGTAGCCGCCGCCATGATGGAGCCGCCCGGCGGCACGGCTCTGGTTGAGGAGAGTATTGCGGAGGCGCTGGACTTCCGCCGGGCCATGCGCAAGATCGACGAGGAGTACGGTGCCGACTGGTGGTTCAAGGTCTGGGGCCCGGACAAGCTGGTCGACGAGGGCATAGGCCGCTCCAACGACTGGGTCATCAAGGGCGAGTCGCGCAACGCCCGGGCCGGCGTCAACTGGCATGGGTTTGGCAAGATGGCCACCGGTTTCAACATGCTGGATCCGATCAAGTCGACCATCGTCACCCCGGGTATGGACCTTGCCGGCAAGTTTGCCAAGACCGGCATTCCGGCGAGCATCGTCACCAAGTTCCTTGCCGAGCACGGTGTGGTTGTGGAGAAGACCGGGCTGTACAGCTTTTTCATCATGTTTACCATCGGCATCACCAAGGGCCGCTGGAATACCCTGCTCACCGCGCTGCAGCAGTTCAAGGACGATTACGCCAAGAACCAGCCAATGTGGCGCATCCTGCCCGAGTTCTGCCAACAGCACCCAAAATACGAAAAGATGGGCTTGGCCGACCTGTGTCAATACGTGCACGCGCTGTACGCGCGTTACGACATTGCCCGTCTTACCACCGAGATGTACCTGTCGGACCTGACGCCGGCCATGAAACCCAGCGACGCTTACGCCCACATCGCACACCGCAAGACCGAGCGGGTCGAGATTGACGACCTTGAAGGCCGCATCACCACCTCGCTGGTCACGCCGTACCCACCGGGGATTCCCTTGCTGATTCCGGGCGAGGTGTTCAACAAGAAGATCGTTGACTACCTGAAGTTCTCACGCGAGTTCAATTCCCAGTGCCCAGGTTTCGAGACCGATATTCACGGCCTGGTGGAAATCGAAGGTGACGACGGCAAGGTGCGGTACTTCGCTGACTGCGTGGCGAGCGCCAAGACTGCTGCCAAGTCCAAACAAGTGAAAGCCAAGGGCAAACTGGTCCAGGTTGGCAATGACGGCCCGTTCGGGCGCACCGTCTGAGCGCAGCCGACGGCGCCGATTAGCTGGCTGCAGAGTCTGGAGTGGCGAGTGCCACCTTGCTGAAGCCACCGTCGACCTGCGTAATTTCCGCGGTGACGCCGCTGGCAAGGTCACTCAACAGGAAAGCCGCCACGTTGCCCACATCGTCGATGGTCACATTGCGCCGCAAAGGGGCGGCGCCGGCGACCATTCCCAGCAACTTGCCGAAGTCCTTGATGCCGCTGGCCGCCAGCGTCTTGATTGGGCCGGCGCTGATGCCGTTGACCCGGATGCCGCGCCCGCCCAGGGCCTCGGCCAGGTAGCGTACCGACGCCTCCAGCGATGCCTTGGCCAGGCCCATGGTGTTGTAGTTGGGCACGATGCGTTCGGAACCCACATACGTCAGAGTCAGCAGCGCCGAGCGGGCGCTGAGAAAAGGCAGCGCCGCCTTGGCCATGGCCGGAAAGCTGTAAGCGCTGATGTCGTGCGCGATGCGGTAATTCTCGCGCGTCAGGCCGTCGAGGAAGTTGCCGGCAATTGCGTCGCGTGGTGCAAAACCGATGCTATGCACAAAACCGTCGAACTGCGGCCAGCTGTGCGACAAATCGGCAAACAGCCTGGCAATCTGGGCGTCGTCGCCGACGTCACAATCGAAAATCAACTTGGAGCCGAAATCGCTGGCGAACTCGGTGATGCGCTCCTTGAAGCGTTCACCCACGTAACTGAACGCGAGTTCCGCACCCTGCGCATGGCAGGCCCGCGCAATGCCATAGGCGATAGACCGGCTGCTCAACACCCCGGTGATCAACAATTTTTTTCCCGCCAAAAAGCCCATGCGCCTATCTCCTTGGAAAATCGTTCAGAATTGTCGCATGCGCTTTTTTTTGTTTTTGTTGGCATGCAGCATCACCAGCCCGGTCTGGTCGGCATACGGGTATGCACTGTGGGGCGACCTGAAGTACCCGCCTGGCTTTGCGCATTTTGACTATGTCAACCCGACCGCGCCGCGCAAGGGTGAGCTGCGTCTGGTCAGCAACCTGCGGGTGTCCACCTTCGACAAGTACAACCCCTTCACCATCAAGGGCAGCGCGCCGGCCTACCTGTCTGGCCTGATGTTCGACTCGCTGCTGTCGGGCTCGCTGGACGAGACCGCCTCCGGCTACGGATTGCTGGCAAGCGATGTGGAGGTTGCAGCGGACGGTCTGTCGGCGACGTTTCGCCTGCGCGAGGAGGCGCGTTTTCACAATGGCGACCCGGTGCAGGCGCAAGACGTGAAGCACAGTTACGACACGCTGATGGGGCCGTTCACCTCGCCCGCTTACAAAAGCCTTCTGGAAGACGTCGCAGGGCTCGACGTGGTAGATGACCGCACACTGCGTTACCGCTTCAAGAAACCCAATCGTGAACTGCCACTTACAGTGGGTGGCCTGCCGGTGTTCAGCCGCAAATGGGGCATGGAGAACGGCAGAGCCAAGACCTTTGACAAGGTGGTGACCGACATTCCGATTGGCAGTGGCCCGTACCGCATCGGGCCGGTCAAGTTCGGTCGCGACATCACCTATGTGCGTGACCCGCAGTATTGGGCGCGCGACCTGAACGTGCGCCGTGGCACCGGTAACTTCGAGCGCATCACCGTCAAAATCTACAAGGACAACACGGCGCGGCTGGAGGCGCTCAAGGCGGGTGAGTTCGACCTGATGCGATTTTTCTCGGCGGGCGACTGGGCTCGGCGCGTTACCGGCAGGAAGTTCGACAGCGGTGAGCTGGTGAAGGCGGAGTTCAAGCACCGTCTGCCTTCGGGTTTTCAGAGTTACGTGCTCAATACGCGGCGCGACAAGTTCAAGGATGTCCGGGTGCGGCAGGCACTGGGGCTGGCGCTGGATTACGAGTGGATGAACCGGCAGATGTTCTACAACTCCTACCAACGCGTGAACGGCCTGTTCGGCAGTACCGACTGTGCGGCCAGCGGGGAGCCAACGGTGCAGGAACTGGCCCTTCTGGAGCCCTTGCGTGCATCGGTTCCGCCCGCAGTGTTCGGGCCGATGACGGTGCCGCCGCGTACCGATGGAACATCCTCGTTGCGCGCGAACCTGCGCACGGCACAAGGCCTGCTCAAGGAAGCCGGCTGGCAGGTGCGTGACGGCAAACTGCGCAACGCCAAGGGCGAGGCTTTTGTCATCGAGTACCTCGACAGCAACGAGGCCGGGGCGCGTACGGTGACCCCTTGGGCACGTAACCTGGAGAAAATTGGTGTGCAGTTGGTGTTTCGGCCGGTCGACTTTGCGTTGTACCAGCAGCGGCTGCAGAAGTTCGAATTCGAGATCAGCTCACTTGCCTACCAGGGCACCCACAGTCCGGGACAGGAGTATGCCGACATTTTCGGCTCCAAGGCAGCCGATACCGAGGATTCCGGCAACCTCTCCGGTATCAAGAGTCCAGCCATCGACGCCTTGATTGCCAGCATGACCAGTGCCAAGACCAAGGCCGAACTGATCCCGGCTTGCCGCGCCCTGGAGCGGGTGGTCAGCCATAGCCACCTGTTGATACCGCAGTGGACGGCGGGCACACACCGCATTGCGTACAACGCATGGCGCCTGGACAAACCCGCCGCCATGCCGCCCTATGCCCAAGGCGAAGGCTGGGCCATCGACACTTGGTGGGCGCGGCCTGGGCGTGAGCCCTCCAATAGCGCAAACAGACCCTGATCCATGTTCGCCTACATCCTGAAACGCCTGTTGCTGATGGTTCCCACCCTGTTCGGGGTGTTGCTGATTACCTTTGCCGTGATCCAGTTTGTGCCGGGTGGTCCGGTCGAGCAGTATCTGGCGGAGGCCAAGGCGGGCTCCGGTACCAGTACCGAGGGTGGCGGGTTGAGTTACCGCGGCTCGCAGGGCGTGGACCCAAAACGCATTGAGCAGATCAAGGCGCTGTACGGTTTCGACAAGCCGGTACATGAGCGTTTTCTGCAAATGCTTGGCCAGTTCGCCCGTTTCGACCTTGGACGTAGTTTTTTCCAGAACAAGGACGTCGGCCAACTGATCCTGGAGAAGCTTCCGGTATCCATCAGCCTGGGGCTGTGGACCTTTTTCATCAGTTACTTGGTGGCGGTTCCGCTCGGTGTAGCGAAGGCGGTTCGTGCCGGTTCGCGCTTTGATTTCGTCACCACCCTGTTGGTGCTGTTGGGTTATGCCATTCCGGGTTTTGTGCTTGGCGTCGCATTGCTGGTGGTGTTTGGTGGGCAACTGCAATGGTTTCCCCTGCGCGGCCTGACGTCCAGTAATTGGGAAGAAATGTCCTGGGGGGCACGTATCGTGGACTACCTGTGGCACATCGCCATGCCGGTCACAGCCATGGTGCTTGGCAGTTTTGCGGTGACGGCGATGCTGACCAAAAACGCCTTCCTGGAAGAAATTCGCAAGCAGTACGTGGTGACGGCTCGGGCCAAGGGCCTGTCGGAGCGCAATGTGTTGTGGAAACATGTTTTCCGCAATGCACTCATTCCCATCATCACCGGTTTTCCGGCAGCGTTTGTCGGAGCGTTTTTCACCGGATCCTTGCTGATCGAGACCCTGTTCTCGCTCGACGGACTGGGCTTGTTGAGTTACGAGAGTGTGATCCGGCGCGACTATCCGGTGGTTCTGGGCACCCTGTTCCTGTTCACCCTGATCGGGCTGTTCACCAAGCTGGTGTCGGACCTGTGTTACGTGTGGGTTGATCCGCGCGTGAAGTTTGACTGAGATGGCAGAAAGCAGCATGATCCGGGCGCCCAGTGCCTCGCCCACACGCCGCGCCTGGCGGCGTTTCCGGCGCAACCGGCTCGGTTACTGGAGCCGTATCGCGTTTTGTGTTTTGGTTGTGGTGAGCCTGTTTGCCGAACTGGTGTCGAATGACCGGCCGCTGGTCGTGCGGTATGACGGGCAGACCTACTTTCCGATCTTCAAGGACTACTCCGAGAAGACCTTCGGCGGCGACTTTGAGGCTAACACCGACTACCTCGATCCGTTCATCCGGGAACGCCTCTCCACTGGTGGCAACTGGGCGGTGTTCGCACTCAACCCCTATGGCCCGAAGACGCTTAACTATTTCGCCGCCGAGCCCAATCCCTCGCGTCCGACACGCGCCAACCTTTTCGGCACCGATGACCGCGGCCGCGACCTGCTGGCGCAGTTGCTGTACGGTTTTAGGGTCAGTGTGTTGTTTGCGCTGGCACTCACTGTTACCGGTGTGTTCCTGGGCGTAGTGGCTGGCGCAATCCAGGGTTTCTTCGGCGGCAAGACCGACCTGGCGTTCCAGCGCTTTATCGAGATCTGGGGCTCCATGCCAGAGCTCTACCTGCTGATCATTTTCAGCGCTGTTTTTGCCCCGAGCCTGGCGTTGTTGCTGGTGTTGCTGAGTCTGTTCGGCTGGATGGGGCTGTCAGACTATGTGCGCGCCGAATTTTTGCGCAACCGGCAACTCGACTACGTGCGCGCCGCACGGGCGCTGGGTGTGGGCAATTGGCAAATCATCGTGCGCCATGTACTGCCCAATAGCCTGACGCCGGTGGTTACCTTTCTCCCGTTTCGCATGAGCGGGGCGATCCTGGCGTTGACCTCTCTGGATTTTCTCGGCCTGGGTGTACCGCCGGGCACGCCGTCGCTGGGTGAACTGCTGGCCCAGGGCAAGAACAACATTGACGCCTGGTGGATTTCGCTATCCACGTTTGTGGTGCTGGTCGTGACCCTGTTGTTGCTGACCTTCATGGGCGATGCATTGCGCGATGCACTCGACCCGCGCAAGGCAGACCAGGATCCGACCGCTGATACCGGGGGCGCGCCGTGACCCTGCTCGACGTGCGCGGACTGCGCGTGGCATTTGGCGGCAAGGATGTGGTGCGCGGCATTGATTTCGCCATTGCGCCTGGCGAAAAGCTGGCTCTGGTGGGCGAATCGGGTTCCGGCAAGACGGTCACCGCGCTTAGCCTGTTGCGGCTGGCCCAGAACGCGCATTGCAGCGGCAGCGCGTTGTTTGCCGGCAAGGGCAAGCGTGTCGATCTGTTGGCGTTGCCGGAGCGCGCCATGCAGGCGGTACGCGGGCAGGACATTGCCATGATCTTTCAGGAGCCGATGACGGCGCTCAACCCGCTGTTCACGGTGGGCGAGCAGATCGCCGAGGTGTTGCAGCTCAAACAGGGACTCGACCGCACCCAGTGCGCCAAGGCGGCAGTGGATTTGCTGGCCAGCACCGGCATACCGGAGGCGGCACGGCGCGCCGGCTCCTATCCGCACCAGCTCTCTGGTGGCATGGGTCAGCGGGCGATGATCGCC
>JAJAZK010000510.1 GCA_026785765.1 Rhodoferax sp.
AGCGGGACAGATCGTATACGTGACATGTCGTTCTCCATCAACATGGGGAATGAACCCGGGCGTGCTCAGCCGTTCGGCGGGGGCGCCGCCACCACGGACGCTTTGCGACTGGCCACATACGTCGCCAGCCCTTCAGGCAAGTCTGCCATTTGCGGCTGGGCACCAGGCCAGCGCACGCGCAGCGGCTCGCCTATGCCATTGGCAACCTCGTCAAACGGCAACACGTAGCGGAACTTCAGCGTGCGCGACTGGAAACACCACTGACCGGCCTCGCGCACATATCGGTCGAGGTAACGCAGCGCAATGCGCACCGCCTTGCCGCTAATGCACAACTCCGCGTGGGCATTCACCACGCCGCTGGCGCGGTCATCCGACTCGAAGTCGAAGTGCCAGGTGTGGGCGTAGTGGGAACTGGTACTGAAGGTGGCGGTTCTGGCGCGGTAGTAGTCGACGATTGCCTGGCGCCCATGGACGCCGTGAAACTCGCCATCCTGCGCAAAAATCCGGCCAATGCTGTCGAAATCGCGGTCATCGACTGCCATGCCGTAGCGCGAAATCAATTCGCCGAGCTGCTGGCGGGCGTCAATGCGGCGCAGCAGTGTGGTGAGGGCGGACAGGTCCGGGATCTCGGCCATCAGGGTTCCTCGTCTTGGTGCCAGCCACGATGATACCGGTGGCAGCGCGGCGCGGCAAAACCTCGCGTCGCGAAATTGCCATCAATAAGCCACATGGCGGTCACGCGGCGCCGCCAAACTTCAATCAAGCCAAAAAAGGAGTCGCCTTGAAAGAACTTCCCACACCAACCTTGCCATTCTCGCTGCTGACCTTGCGCCGGGCCGTATCCCATCCGCCGATTGCGGCCCCGTCCGCGCCGCCGGCAAAAGCGCTGGGCGTGCAGGCGTCCTGGGCACGGCACCAGGACGAAGTTCGCCAGGCCCAGCGTTTGCGGTACGAGGTGTTTGCCAACGAAATGGGGGCGCGCCTGAACAGCCCCCTGCCGGGGCACGATATCGACATCTTCGACGACTACTGCGAACATCTGCTGGTGCGTGAGCCGCAGCACGGCCAGGTCATCGGCACCTACCGCGTGTTGACACCGGCACAGGCAAAACGCATTGGCAGTACTTACAGCGACACCGAGTTCGATCTCACGCGGCTGCGCCGGTTGCGCGAGCGCATGGTCGAGCTCGGGCGCAGCTGCGTCCATGCAGACCACCGCCAGGGTGGTGTCATCCTGGCGCTGTGGGGAGCGCTGGCCGAATTCATGGTGCGCAACCGCCTGGACACCATGGTTGGTTGCGCCAGCATTCCGATGCAGCACCAGGGTGCGAGCGGAATGGTGGGCGGTGGCCATGCGGCGGCCAGTATTTGGCGTCAGCTTGAAAAGAGCCATCTGGCGCCAATCGAGTACCAGGTCCATCCGCGATTGCGGCTGCCGGTGGAAGCGCTGGACAGCAGCCTCGACATCGAACCGCCCGCGCTGATCAAGGGTTATCTGCGTCTGGGCGCCCAGGTGCTGGGTCCTCCGGCCTGGGACCCGGATTTCAACACCGCCGATCTGCCCATGTTGCTGCGCCTGTCGGACTTGCCGGCGCGGTACCGCAAACATTTTCTGGGGGCCTAGTATAAAAACACATAAATAACGGAACATGAATACACTATACGTACCGCCATGCGGCTTACGGGAGCGTGCTCATGCGCCAGACTCAATTGCGACTGACCGACTTGGATCGATCGAGCGTGGAAGAGATTCGCAGCAAAGGTATTCATCATTCTCGAGAGGTGAATCGGGCGCATGCACTGTCCTGCCTGGATCGCGGCATCCCAGAGGCGCAGATCCTGGATGTGCTGGGGATGGGCCGTACAGCCCTGTGGCGCACCCGATCGGCATATCTGCAAGGCGGCGTGGAGCACGCGATATTCGACGTGGCTCGCGCTGGGCGGCCTGCCGTGTACGACACAGATGCCGAGGCACGAGTAACGGCGCTGGCGTGTTCAGCGCCGCCCAAAGGGCGCCAGCGCTGGACACTGGTGGAGCTAGAGCGGGCCGCTCGCCAGGAAGTTGGCCTGGGTGCTGTGAGTCGCGAAACCGTCCGGCGGATGCTAAAAAAAACGACCTCAAGCCCTGGCGGCGTCTGATGTGGTGCATCGGCGTACTCACCGAAGAGTATCGCCGCCGCATGTACGGCCTGCTTGCGCTGTATGCCAGACCACTGCGCGAGGACGAGCCCGTGGTGTGCATTGATGAGAAGAGCCTGCAACTCATTGGTCACAGCCGAAAGCCGCTCGCCATGAGCGCTGGTGCCCCGGCCAAACATGATTACGAATACGTGCGCAAGGGAACGACAAACCTGTTCGTGGCAGTGGAACCAAAGGCCGGGCAACGCTCGGTGTTGGTCACCGAGCGTCGGGGCAAGGTTGACTTCGTCAGCTTCGTTCAGGAACTGCTGACGCAGACGTACGCGACGGCGCGTCGGGTTCATCTGGTTTTGGACAACCTGAACACTCACTTCAGAAAATGCTTCGAAGACGTGCTTGGAAAGCGTGATGCCACCAAGCTCTTGCGACGAGTTCGGTTCCACTACACGCCCAAGCATGCCAGCTGGCTCAACATGGCGGAGATCGAAATCGGCATCCTCAGCCGCCAATGCCTGGATCGCCGCATCGCCACACCCACCTTGCTGCAGAGCGAGGTTGACGCTTGGCAAACTGACCGGAACACCGAATGCAAAACGATTCAATGGAAGTTCACTCGACAGGATGCCGATCGGAAATTGAGTCGACACTATGTTTCGATACTTCCGTGTTGAGATACTAGCGCCAAGCCTACCCGGCAGGCTCCATCGCCGCATGTACCCGAAGCGCCGCATACGCGTCATTGGCCGCATACACCAGTTGCGACTCCGTCAGC
>JAJAZK010000511.1 GCA_026785765.1 Rhodoferax sp.
CGCCGCGGACAAGTCGGCGTCGAGCACTCGTGTACGCGGTCGTATCTTGAAGGTTCTTGTTCACTTTTCACCCCTTTGGCCAGTTGCCCGCCAATTACATTGGCATTTCCGATGCGTTGGAACTCCGGAAACCACGGAAGGCCTAATTTGCTACCGACCGGTGTAACGACTCGAGAGCCTAACACCGTCCGATACCACAGCAACTGTACTATTGTGGAGAATCAGGTACTTTAGCGCTTGCTCAATGGTTAGCAAAATTCGAGCCATGGTGGAGGCAGTGCGTTAAGTTGTTGAAAAATATGGCTAATTTGAATGCCGCCCGGCCGGAAAATCGAACTGAAAACCCTATGTGTAAACTATTCCGACGCTGTACATGGGACGACATTGGAGTCCGGACCTTGCAAGAGATACGGATAAGCTCGGCACCAGGCCAAGTCAAAGTCTTCGGTAGGAGCATTACCTGCTGGAAATTTCAAGGCACAGAGAGCCGCATCGGCTGCAAAGGCATTGGTCCCAACAACAAGAAGGTCGTTTCTCAGCTACCCCGCGACCCAACCCACGCAGAAATTCACCTTGCTTGTCCAGCATCACCGGCAATCGAAGAGCTCGACACTGAAAAGGGCGCTGCTCTATGAGGGCATTCACAAGCAGATATTTGCGGATGCCGCCGCCACTACTGACTTATCACATTTTCCGCAAAGTGTTTGTTGACAACTGATGTGAAACTGTGGCGAGGCAGGCCGCACTGCGCGGCGCCAGAGACTTGCTGTTAAGCTGGGTGTAGCAGCTTCGGCGCTGCCCCTTCTTTCGTTTTGGAGGCCCGTGTGTTTCAAAAAATCGTCCCCGTCAACAACCAGATCCACGCCAACAAGCGCGTCAAGGAGATTTCCAGCTTCGCTTTTGCGGCGCAGACGCATATTGCCTACTTGACGCTGCAGGAGTTCACGCGCGCAGCGCCGACCTTTCCGGTGGTGTTTCTGGAGGACAAGGCAAAGGACGAGTTCCGCCCAGTGGCGTTGCTGGGGTTGAATTCAGAGAAAAACCTGTTCGTGGATGCAGCTGGCAAGTGGCTGGCGTCCTACGTCCCGGCCATCATCCGGCGCTACCCGTTCGCTTTGACGCCAAGCGACCAGGACGGCCAGTTCGTGGTGTGCATCGACGAGGCCAGCGACCTGGTCAGTGAAACCGACGGATCGGCCCTGTTTGATATCACTGGCGCGCCGACGCAGATCATTGACAACGTCAAACGTTATCTTGCCGAGTTGCAGCAGATGGAGCTTGCCACTAGCCAGTTCTGCAGATTCCTGTCCGAGCACAACATGTTTACTCCGCTGAACATGAGGGTGCAGGACGGCGCCAGTACAAAGGAGATCTCGGGTTGTTACGTGATCAACGAAGAGCGTCTTAACAACCTTTCGGACGAGCTGTTCCTGTCGATCAAGGCCAAGGCGTACTTGCCCGCAATCTACGCGCATCTGCTGTCTCTGGCGCAGACCGAACGGTTGGTGAAGATGCAGCAGGCTGCGGCTCCCGCCTGAGACGCGTCGCGCTGATGTGCTGGATCGGGTGGACGGATGCGGCAGACGGTGGGAACCATGGTGCTAAAATCCGGGCTTGTCGCGGCTGTAGCTCAGTTGGATAGAGTACTTGGCTACGAACCAAGGGGTCGTGGGTTCAATTCCTGCCAGCCGCACCAAAAAAGTATTGAGGGCCTGTATCTTGTGGAAGATGCAGGCCCTTTCTGTTTTCGGTGAGCACCGACCCATTCGCTTGAACAGGCTGCCGCAACAAACCTTATGAGCAAGGCCTTCACCCGCGAATCCGACAATGCCGACGAGGATGACGACGACATCGAGCTGCCGGCCTTGACCGGTGGTGGCAAGAACTACATCACGCCGGCTGGATACGCCCGTTTGCGCGGCGAGTTGTTCGATCTGATTGACAACCAACGACCTAAGGTGGTTGAGGTTGTACACTGGGCTGCGAGCAACGGCGACCGGTCGGAAAATGGCGACTATATCTACGGCAAGAAGCGCCTGCGCGAGATCGATCGCCGCATCCGTTTTTTGACAAAGCGGCTGGAAATCGCGGAATTGACCGATCCCAGCGTCCATCACGGAACCGACCAGGTTTTTTTTGGCGCCAGGGTGTTATATGCCGATGGCAAGGGTGTCGAGCGCACGGTTACCATTCTCGGCATCGACGAGGTCGACAACGCCGCGGGTGAGGTCAGCTGGGTCTCGCCGATTGCGCGCACATTGCTCAAGGCCCGCAGCGGTGATGTGCTCAACCTGGTGACTCCCGCGGGCGTCGACGAGATCGAGGTGCTACAGGTGGACTACCCGCTCCCGACAGAAACCAGCCGCTAGTTGCGCTCGGCCCGCAGCACCGACGAGGTTCGGCGCAGGTTGCGCAGCGCAACTTCCAGATGGGCTTGGTCGCGTACGGCCACCACAAAACGCAGGTCGGTGGCATCCTGTGCGGCGTCTCGCCCCATGTCGATATGCACGATGTCGGCCTCGGCCGAAGCCAGCGCCGCGGCAACCCGTGCCAATACGCCTTTGCCGTTGGTGACCGCGACCAGAATCTGGCTTTCAAATGGCCGCACCGGGTCGTCAGCCCAGTCGACCGTTATAAAACGTTCACTGTCCTTGTTTTGCAGCTTCGCGGCGACCGGGCACCGATCGGTATGGACCGCCAGCCCTTCTCCGCGGCCTAGGTATCCAACGATCCGGTCGCCGGGTATGGGCCGACAGCAACTGGCGTAGGTCACTGACGCGTTTTCGCTGCCGTCGAGGGATACGACACCTTGACCGGTCGAACTACCGGCGCCAAAACGTTCGCGCGTGATCAGCAAGGGGTCGGGCTTTTCGCCGGTCTCGTCAACCAGCAAGCGCACCAGACGTTTTGCGACCATGGTCGCGATGCGTTTGCCCAGGCCAATATCCACCAGCAGTTCGCTACTGCTGCGGTTGCCGGAAAACCGCAGCAAGCGCTCCCAGACAGTGGCATGCGCCTTGTCGTCCTCCGGGAAGTGTTCGATTCCCTCGGCGCGTAGTGCCTGCGCCAGCAGCCGTTTACCGAAGCTCTCCGATTCACTGTGGGCCAGGGTTTTCAGATGGTGCCGGATCTTTGAGCGCGCCCGCCCGGTGCGCACAAAACTCAGCCAGGCTGGATTCGGGCTGGAAACCGGAGCCGTCACGACCTCGACCACGTCGCCGTTTTTCAGTTCGGTGCGCAACGGCACCTGCTCGCCGTTAATACGCGCCGCCACCGTTCGGTCCCCCACATTGCTGTGGATGGCATAGGCAAAGTCGACCACTGTGGCGCCGCGCGGCAGCGAGAGGATCTGGCTCTTCGGGGTGAACACATAGACCGCGTCGGGAAACAGGTCCACCTTCACATGGTCCCAGAACTCGGCCGCGTCGCCGGTTTCGCGCTGGATGTCCAGCAAGGATTGCAACCACTGGTTACCCAGGCGCTCAGAGCCGCTGCCGTCCTGATTCTTCGCCTTGTACAACCAGTGCGCCGCGACCCCGGACTCTGCCACCATGTGCATGGACTCGGTACGCAACTGGAACTCGATGTTCACGCCGGCCGGGCCGACCAGGGTCGTGTGAAGTGACTGGTAGCCATTGAGCTTGGTAATCGCAATATGGTCCTTGAAGCGGCCAGGGACCGGCTTGTAC
>JAJAZK010000512.1 GCA_026785765.1 Rhodoferax sp.
AGGACGTGCTCAGCGCCGGTATTGCGGCGCTGGTGGCGGCGGCGCACCCGATCACGGTCGGCAGCATCACCGACAGCGAACTCGACGCCAACCCGGCCCTGGTCAAGAGCATGAGTGTGAGCCCGCCGCGCGGTTTGGGCTTCGTCAGAACGATCCGCATCGGCATGACGGAACTGATCGACCTGCAACCCTGCGGCGGCACCCACGTGGCCAACACCGCCGAGATTGGTGCGGTGGTGGTGACCCGGATTGAGAAAAAGAGCGCCACGACGCGGCGCGTGGTGCTGGGTTTTGGTTGAAGCGTGGCGCTTTGGCAAGTGCGTGCGGGTCGCGCGGGCGCCGGACGTGCCCGGCACCAGCATCTGCAAGCAGTTGCACGAGGCGTAGGGTTTTCGGTGTGCTAAATTCCAACGGAATCCATCATCCATCGAGCAACATATGACACTTTCCCCAGCCCCAGCCCCAGCAACGGTTTCCCGAACCCGTCGCCAGTTGTTGAAGGCCGGCCTTGCCGCTTCCGGCATCGCGGCTGCTCCGGCTTATTTGAGGGCGCAAACCAAGTTTCAACTCAAGGTGGCGCATTACGTTCCGCCTGGTCACGGGCTGCAAACCGACTTCATCGTGCCGTGGACGAAAGAGATCGAAGCCAAGACCAACGGCGCGGTCACGTTCCAGGTGTTTGCGGCAAATTCGTCGCTCGGTCAGGCGCAGAACCAGCTCGACCAAGTGCTCAACGGTGTTACCGACGTCGGCTTTGGGCTGTGTGGAATTCCGCGCGGGCGCATGACCCGGTCCACGATTGTCGAGATGCCGTTCCTGGTGAAAACTGCCGAAGCCGGGTCACGCGCCTTGTGGAACATGTATCCCAAGTTCCTGATGGAGGACTACAAGGGCTTGAAGCCCCTGCTGTTGATGACCCACAACGGCGGCCTGATCCACAGCAAGGACAAGCGCATAGAAAAACCCGACGACATGCGCGGCATGCGGGTGCGTTCGCCATCTCCGACGGTGTCGATGATGCTGGAGTTCCTCGGCGCCACGCCGGTCGGTATGCCTCCAGGGCAGGCTTATGAGAATCTGCAAAAAGGGGTTATCGATGGTGCTGCGTTCCCCTGGGACCCTGTGCGTGCCTTCAAGATCGACGAAGTTACCAAGTTTCATTTCGATTCGCAGTTGTACACGGCGGCTTTCTGGTACTGCATGAGTCAGAAGAAGTTCGACTCTTTGCCCAAAGAGGTTCAAAAGGTCATCGAGGCGGCGTCTGGCGAGGCGCTGCTGTCCAAGGTGCAAGGCTGGTGGGATGCCTGGGACAAGGCCGGCAAGGAAGCGGCGCAGGCCCGCAACAGCACCATCGTGACCCTCAACAAGGAAACCCGTGCCCTGTGGGAGCGGACCCTGGTGCCCATGAACAACAAGGCCATGATCGAGTTCGAAGGTGAGGGCATCAAGAACGCGCGCGATATCTACATCGAGATGCAGCGCCAGGTCGCCAAGTACCAGAAGGCTTGAGCGTAGCTGGCGCCGTGCTCGAAACGTTCACCCGGCGCGCTGCCTACCTCGGTGTGGGCCTGCTGCTGCTGTGTGCCGTGCTCAATGTGGGTGACATTGCAACCCGGCGCGCGACCACGCTCAACATTGCAGGCATGGTGGATGTCACGCAGCTTCTGGTCATGGCCTGCGCCTTCTTGTGCTTGCCGCACACCTTCATGCGGGAGGCCCACGTTGAAGTGGACTTCGTCGTGAACCAGTTTCCGAACCGGGTCAGGATGGCGCTGATGGCGGTCTGGAATTGTGCCGGCGCCGGGTTCATGGCCCTTACCAGTTGGTACGCGGCGCAGGCGGCACTGCAGGCTGTGGCGAATGGCGACCGTTCCACCACCATCGGTATTCCCATGGTCTGGTACTGGGTGCCACTGCTTTTTGGTTGCATGGTCTCGGTGCTGGTGTGTCTGGCCTTGGGTGTGGCGTATGGGCGGCGCGCTGCACATGCCAGCCCCACACCGTGAGAAGCATGGAAAGATGCTGACCGGAGATATTCTTCGACGCTCGGCGCAGCGCTTCGCGCGCAAGGACGCCATCATTGGCGAGCACCTGAGGTACACCTACGCCGAGCTTGACGCGCGCGCCAACCAGCTTGCGAATGCACTGCTCGACACCACCCGTGGCGCGCCGCCACCCTCGCCTGAGTGGGGAGGCACCAAGGTGGCGATCCTGTCGCGCAATCTGCCCGAATACGGTGTGGTTTTCTTCGGCGTGGCGCGCTCTGGCTGTGTGCTTGTCAACGTGTCCGTGCTGTATGCGCCAGACGAGTTGGTCTGGGTGCTGGACCAGGCCGACGTCGAAGTATTGATTTATGACACCGCGTTTGCCGACAAGGTGGCCGCGGTGGCGCCGCGCCTGCCCAAATTGGCGACCTTGTGGCACGTCGGGCCCACCGCGGACCCGGCTGCTTCACCCTTGCCGGGCAAGACGCTGGAGGCTGTGATGGCGGCTTTTGCCGGCACACCGCCCGCAGTCGCCCTGCACGCGGATGACCCGTTCTGCATGACCTACACCGGCGGCACGACGGGCCGCCCCAAAGGCGTACTTTTCTCGCACCGGGGCCGCTTGCTGACCGCGCATACGGTTGCGGTGGAGGAGGCGCTGGACGAACGCGACGTGGTGGCCATCGTGACGCCGCTGTTTCATGTGGCGGCGCTCAACATCATGTTCCAGCCGGCCATGCTGGTGGGCGCTACCTGCAGCTTTATCGCGCCCTGGTCGCCAGACAACTTCATGCGCCGCTGTGCGCGCGACCGCGTCACTGCGGCGTTCATGGTTCCGACCCAGGCCAACAGCCTGGTGAGCGACGCCGGGTTCGATGCAGGCTTGCTGGCGACATGGCGCAAGTTGTCATTCGCAGGGGCGCCGATGCCCGACTGGGTGCAACTCGTATTGCGCGAAAAGCTCCCTCGGCTGGCATTGACGCAAATCTACGGGCAAAGCGAAATGGGCGTCCTGACCAGTCTGCGCGACTGGTATTTGCCAGCCAGGCTGGGCAGCATTGGTCGCCAGGCGTTCAATGTGGATGTGGGGCTCTTCAATCTGGACGGTGACCCGGTACAGCCCGGCGAAATCGGCGAGATCGCGTCGCGTGGCGACAACCTGATGTTGCGGTATTACAAAGACCCCGAGCAGACGGCGGCGTTTTTCAAATATCGCGCCAAGTTGCCGGGCTGGGGTTTTACCGGCGATGTCGGCACTGTCGACGGCGAGGGCTTCATCACGCTGCTGGACCGTGCCAAGGACATGTTGATTTCAGGTGGCGAGAACGTCTACCCGAAGGAAATCGAAGACGCCCTGTATGCGCTGCCAGCGGTTGCGGAG
>JAJAZK010000513.1 GCA_026785765.1 Rhodoferax sp.
CACCACCAGGCCGCGACGCTGCATGGCGAGCCAGGGAATCAGCTGGCCAAACAGCTCTGGCCTGAATGCGAGCTGGCAGCTCCAGTCCGGATGCGGCCCGACCGGCCGCTCATGGACACGGCCCATTTTCACCGCGAACTTTTGACTGGCCGCTTCGCACAGTGCACGCGCGGCATCCACCGTTTGCGGCCCGAAATACACATGGGCGTGGAAGCCGTGGATGGTTGGGAGATCAGCAAACATGAAGTACCTCGCGAAGGGTCCGATGCAGCGAACACGGAAGTTGGTAAAAGTGTGAGAACCACCGATACGCCGGATTCTGTGGATTGGGGCTTCCCCCAACCTGACTGCCATTAATCTGGGCCACTGGTCACCCAATGGCTCGGTGCTACCTACCCGCACACGGACCGGGGGCCCCGGTTGCCGCTGCGCAGTGAACTGCGCAACAGCGTGTGTGCCTATTTGGTATTGCTGCACGTAGAGATTGCCCGTTTCACCCGCGGCCCAGGTTGCCCCGGGCCGCGACTCGTCTCTGTTGCTCTGATCCTCACCTCGCATCTGCTGCTTGCGCCGCAGACCCTCGGTGGACAGCCGTTAGCTGCTACGCTGCCCTTTGCAGTCCGGACGTTCCTCCAGTGCGGTGTTTCCACCCGGCGCTTGCGCACCGGCCTTGCGGCTTGCACCAGCGGCAGTCTGGTGGTCCTCACCTTCGGCATTATCCACTCCTGAGACAATTCTGCGCATACACACTACCCGGAGCGACCCGCATGAAAGCCAACACGATCCTCGACACCATCGGCAATACGCCGCACGTGCGCATCCACCGGTTGTTCGGCGATGGCCAGCAGGTGTGGATCAAGTCCGAGCGCAGCAACCCTGGTGGCTCCATCAAGGATCGCATTGCGCTTTCCATGGTGGAGGCGGCCGAAGCCAGTGGCGCGCTCAAGCCCGGCTCGACCATCATCGAACCAACCTCTGGCAATACCGGGGTCGGGCTGGCGATGGTGGCCGCGGTCAAGGGCTACAAACTGGTGCTCGTCATGCCCGACAGCATGTCGATCGAACGGCGCCGCCTGATGCTGGCCTATGGCGCCACCTTCGAACTCACACCGCGCGAAAAAGGCATGAAAGGGTCGATCTCCCGGGCGCTGGAGCTGGTCGCCGCCACACCGGACTCCTGGATGCCGCAGCAGTTCGAAAATTCTGCCAATATCGAGGTGCATGTGCGTGCCACGGCGCAGGAGATCCTGGCCGACTTTCCGCAAGGGCTGGATGTGTTGATCACCGGTGTGGGTACGGGTGGACATTTGACCGGTTGTGCGCGGGTCCTGAAGGCGCAGTGGCCGAAATTGCAGGTTTTTGCAGTGGAGCCGGCTGCTTCGCCAGTGATATCGGGCGGAGCATCATCGCCGCACCCGATCCAGGGTATCGGTGCGGGTTTCATTCCCGCGAACCTGGACGTCAGCCTGCTCGATGGCGTGATTCAGGTTGAAGCAGAAGCCGCGCGCGAAATGGCTCGCCGCTGCGCCCGTGAGGAAGGCATGCTGGTCGGGATTTCATCGGGTGCGACGCTGGCCGCCATTGCACAGAAATTGCCTGCCTTGCCCGCGGGGTCCAGGGTACTCGGGTTCAACTATGACACCGGCGAACGGTATTTGTCGATCGAAGGTTTCCTGCCGACCTGAAACGCATCGACGGTCTCCATGATTCGCTTGACAGAGCTCAAACTGCCGCTGGACCACCAGCCATCGGATCTGGCCACGCTGGTGCACGCCAGGCTGTCGGTCACGCCCGCCGATGTGGCCGAAGTGACCGTGTTCAAGCGCAGTGTGGACGCCCGCAAGGCAACCCTGTTTCTGGTCTGTGTGGTCGATGTGCGGCTGCGCAGTGCGGCCCTGGAACAGTCTGTGCTGGACCGGCTGGGCAACGACACAGGTGTGCGGCCCAGTCCCGATATGCAGTACAGGCTGGCTGGTCAGGCTCCTTTGGATTGGCCACAGGACAAATCGCTGCGGCCGGTGGTGGTCGGGTTTGGACCTTGTGGCATTTTCACCGCCTTGATGTTGGCCCGTATGGGTTTCAAGCCGATTGTGCTGGAGCGCGGGAAAGCGGTACGCGAACGCACCAAGGACACCTGGGCCTTGTGGCGTAAAGGTGTATTGCAGGAAGAGTCAAACGTGCAGTTTGGCGAGGGTGGCGCTGGTACGTTTTCGGACGGGAAGTTGTGGAGCCAGATCAGGGACCCGCAGTATCTTGGCCGCGAGGTGATGCGCGAGTTCGTGCGTGCTGGTGCACCAGAAGACATCCTGGTGGATGCACATCCGCACATCGGCACCTTCAAGCTGGTAAAGGTGGTCGAGAATATGCGCGAGCAGCTGATTGCGCTGGGCGGTGAGGTTCGTTTCGGGCAGCGTCTCGTCGACCTGGATCTGGAGCCTTGTGCCCCCGACGCCGAGGGCCGCATCCAACGACTGTCCGGGCTCGGGGTTCTTGACACGGCCAGCGGCACGCGCTACCGGCTGGCGGTGCGCCAACTGGTGCTGGCGCTTGGACACAGTGCACGCGATACCTTCGGGATGTTGTTCGAACATGGCGTGGCGATGGAGGCGAAGGCGTTTTCCATCGGGTTTCGCATTGAACATCCACAGGGCCTGATCGACCGCGCACGCTGGGGCCGCCATGCAGGCCATCCAGCGCTGTCGGCCGCTGAGTACAAGCTGGTGCACCACGCGGCGAACGGTCGTTCGGTATACAGCTTTTGCATGTGTCCGGGAGGCACCGTGGTGGCCGCCACATCGGAGCCTGGACACGTCGTGACCAACGGCATGAGCCAGTACTCGCGCAACGAACGCAATGCCAATGCCGGCATCGTGGTGGGGATTACGCCGGACGACTTTCCAGTCGCCGACGCGAAGCTGCAGACACCAATTGGCAAGCGCTGGCGGGGAGCGGTGCATCCGCTGGCGGGAATTGTGTTGCAGCGTCGGCTCGAGTCCGGCGCTTTCGCGCTGGGTGGAGCGTCGTATTGCGCACCGGGGCAACTGGTGGGTGACTTTCTGCGCAACCAGCCCTCGGCCACGCTCGGCAGTGTGGAGCCCTCCTACAAACCCGGAGTCAGCCTGGGCAACCTGGCCGGGGCGATGCCGGCATATGTGGTTGAGGCAATCCGGGAGGCGTTGCCGGTGTTCGGCCGACAAATCAAGGGGTTCGATCAGCCTGACGCAGTGCTGACCGGTGTTGAAACCCGCACCTCGTCGCCGCTGCGCATCAACCGCGCCGAGGATTTTCAGAGCCTCAACATCCAGGGTTTGTACCCGGCCGGCGAAGGCGCCGGATATGCGGGTGGCATCCTGTCCGGTGGTGTGGACGGCATCCGCGTTGCCCAAGCGCTGGCGCGCTCCCTGCTCGGTCAGGCTTGAGCGTCGCGCAGCGCCGCGATACGCTCTTCAATCGGCGGGTGGGTGGAGAACCACTTGCCGATGCCACCGGCGATGCCCATGGCAGCCATGCTCTTGGGCAATTCGCCGGGCACCATGCCCCCCAGCCGTGCCAGTGCGTTCATCATCGGCTGGCGTCGGCCCATCAGTTGTGCGGCACCCGCATCAGCGCGGAACTCGCGCTGGCGTGAGAACCAGGCCACGATGATGGCGGCGATGAAGCCGAGCAGGATATCGAGCACGATGGTAGTGATGAAGTAGCCAATGCCGGGACCGGACTGCTGGCCACTGCCGCGGCGCAGGAAGCTGTCGACCGCGTAACCGATGACCCGGCTCAGGAACACCACAAAGGTGTTCATGACGCCCTGTATCAGTGCCATGGTTACCATGTCACCGTTGGCAATATGGGCCACCTCATGGCCAATCACGGCCTCGACCTCTTCGCGCGTCATGCCCTGCAGCAGACCGGTCGAGACGGCCACCAGAGCCGAGTTCTTGAAAGCCCCGGTGGCGAAGGCGTTGGGTGCACCTTCGAAAATTCCCACTTCCGGCATGCCGATGCCGGCCTTGTCGGCGAACTTGCGCACCGTCTCGACGATCCAGGCCTCGTCGACGTTCTGCGGCTGGTCGATGATGCGCACGCCGGCACTCCATTTGGCGACCGGTTTGCTGATCAGCAGGGAGATGATGGCACCTCCAAAACCCATGATCAGGGCGAAGCCCAGCAAAGCGCCCAGGTTCAGTCCGTTCGCGGTCAGAAAGCGGTTGACCCCGAGCAGATTCGCGACGATGCCCAGCACCACCACAACCGCGAGGTTGGTCATCACAAACAGCAAAATTCTCTTCATGTGTTGTTCCAGGCAAGTCCGAAGGTACGGACGGATGACGGGAATGTTAGGGTCAGCAGACCGAAAATCAAGGCTGGTCCTGCGTATGCCCACACGCACTGCGGTTATTGGACCGCAGTGGTTTGCGCCCTGGGCGGGCGAAAAACCTGAGCGTCGGCGTAGAAGGCCGCGTCCTCGTTGCCGCTGCACCAGCCTGGCACCCCCAGCAAAGGAAGCTGCGCGTATGGTTTTGCCGCCAACCGGGACGCCGTCAGGTCGTGTGCCAGCCACACGTCAAGAGCGCTGTCGGTCCGGGCGTGGGCGGGGACCCGGTAGACGTGGGCCGTGATGGCTTTGCGCGGCTGCTGCAGCTTCTCCAGCAAGGCGTGGCCGAAGACGCTCAGCTGTACCTCGCTCCAGCGCGGCCGCAAACTGCCAAACAAAGTCGCCCAGTCCTTGGCGCGTAAGGCGTCCCACACCGGGTCGGGGGCTGCCAGCAGGGCGGCGTTCTCGTCGAACAGAGTCGCGGCGTCGCGCGTCGCGCCGCGCTCCGGCCGTATTCCGTGGCTGGCAATCTGCTGTGCCTGCAACTCGTTCAAGCGTGTTTTCACCTGCGGGAAACGGATCCAGCATAGACCATTGAAGAAGTCGTGCAGACCATGGCGTGTCGGGCATTGCCGTGTCTCGCGGATGAACTGTTCGTACGGGGTGCCGGCGGGCAGCCGCTGTTGTGGCACAAAAAGCACCGGGGCAGGCGCAGCCCCGTTCAATGCCTCGTGCAGCGCCCGGCCCTGCGCCAGCGCGCCAACAACCGCTTCACCGCTGGCGCGCCATGGCTGGTACCAGGGTCGGCTCCAATCGACCTCGTAACGGCCCGCCGCGGCGACTGCCGAGTCGGTGCTCAGCACTACCGCTGGCACAAGGCTCAGGCCGGTCACTGCAACTTCCACGGCAGCCATTCACCAGCGCGCAACGGAGTCAGGCGCGCCTGACCGTAGGCGAAGTCCACCGGTGTTTGCCACGCCGTGCGCTGAATTGTGATGTGCCCGGTATTGCGCGCCAGACCATAAAAATCCGGGCCGTGAAAGCTGGCGAAGGCCTCCAGCCGATGCAGTGCATCGGCCTGCTCGAATACCTCGGCATACATCTCGATTGCCGCGTGGGCGGTATAGGAACCGGCGCAGCCGGTTGCATGTTCCTTCAGGTGCGTCGCGTGCGGGGCACTGTCGGTGCCCAGGAAAAACCGCGGGTTGCCGCTGGTGGCGGCCGCAACCAGTGAGAGCCGGTGGCTTTCCCGCTTGAGCACCGGCAGGCAGTAGTAGTGCGGACGAATGCCTCCGGTAAAAATGGCATTGCGGTTGAACAACAGGTGGTGGGCGGTGATGGTCGCTGCCGTCAGATCCCCCGAGTCCCGGACATACTGGGCAGCCTGCGTCGTGGTGATGTGTTCGAAAACAATCTTCAAAGCCGGAAAGTCGCGGCGCAGCGGAATCAGCTGCGTGTCGATGAATACTGCCTCGCGGTCAAACAGGTCGATCTCGGGAGACGTCACCTCGCCATGGACCAGCAGCGGCATTTCCAGCGTCTGCATCACCTCCAGCACTGGGTAAACCTTGCGCAGATCGGTTACGCCGGCGTCGCTGTTGGTGGTGGCGCCAGCCGGGTACAGTTTGACCGCGACGACTTGGGCGCCGTCATCGGATTGACAGGTCGCAGCGGCCCGGTGGATCTCCTGCGGATCCAGCCTGTCGGTCAGGTACAGCGTCATCAAGGGATCAAACGCCGCGCCGGAATGCAGCGCCGCCTGGATACGTTTGGCGTAGTCCTGCGCGATCACAACCGTGGTAACGGGGGGGCGCAGGTTGGGCATGACCACGGCGCGGCGAAACTGCGCGGCGGTGTGCGCGACGGCAACAGTCAGGGCTTCGCCGTCTCGCAGATGCACATGCCAGTCGTCGGGTTGGGTGATCGTCAAGCTGTCTGGGGTGGCGCTGGGCATGTGGCTGGTGTCCGTGGTCGGTAGGGCGGCGGGTCGTATCAGTTGGCGCTAGGTTGTTCGCGCAGGAAGTTCCACAGCGCCTGGGCGCTTCCCTTGACGGTCGGCGATCGCGGCTTGCCAGTGCTGACCGGTGTTTTCTGGCCACGTGCTGCGCCTCGAGAAGACTCCGGTTTGAGCGGTGTCTCGCGGTACGCGCGAACATCCATGGTGATTTGCAGATTGCCCAGGTTGGCAGGCATGGGACTCACCAGGCGCCTGGCGCGCAATTCCTTCTTGACAGCGCTGAAGGGCAGGAACGCAATGCCATGGCCTTCCAGTGCCATTGCCTTGAGCCCCTCGGCCATGTCCGTTTCATAGACGCGATCAAAGTGGATCGCCGTCGTCGACTGCTTCAGTATCAGGTCGACCATTTGTCCCAGGTAGGCTCCGGGCGCATATCCCAGATAGGGGAGCAGATGCCCGGAATGGCCGGGCAGGCTGAACATCGGCGCCCCGTCGCCGTCCGGTTTTACATAGGGCGCGATGGTCTCCTCGCCCAGGCTCACCATCTCATAACGATCAGGATCGAGCTGAAACGGGTGCGCGCCGTGGTGGTAGGCTATCAACAGGTCACAACTTCCCTCGACCAGTCGCAGTACTGCATCGTGGACGTTCAGCGCAATGAGGCGGCTTTTGATGGGCCCGAAGCTTTCGCGCAGGCCAGACACCCAGGCCGGGAAGAAGGTAAATGCGAGCGTGTGCGGTACGGCGAATTCGATCACGTCCTGCGCCGCCGAGGTGTGCCCGCGCAACATCGCGCGAGTACTTTGGAGGGCTTGCAGCATTTCCAGTGACTGGTCGTACAAGGTCTCACCGGCGGGCGTCAGTCGGGTCGGATAAGAGCTGCGATCAACCAGGTCGGTACCGGCCCAGGCCTCGAGCGACTGGATGCGCCGCGAAAACGCCGGCTGGGTCACATGGCGCAGTTGCGCCGAGCGGCTGAAACTGCGGGTTTCGGCAAGGCTGACGAAATCCTCAAGCCATTTGGTCTCCATCCGGCAATTATGCGACGCAGCGCAACTGGGCCGGCCCGTGTTGTCGCGCCGGCCTTACCAATGCAGGCCGCCCGGAAAGACCCACAACAACAGCGCGGTCATGATGGTGTAGCGCAGGAACTTGCCGATACACATGTAGGCCACGCAGGGCCAAAAAGGCAAGCGCAGCCATCCTGCGATGCCGCACAGAGGGTCGCCGACGGCGGGCAACCAGGACAACAGGCAGGCCTTGGGTCCCAGGCGTTGCAGCCATTCCAATGCCTTGACATGGGATGCGCGGTGGCCGACCCGGTCCACGACCTGGTGCGCGCCATAACCCATGGCCCAGGTCAACGCGCCGCCCAGCGTATTACCGACCGTTGCCACCACAATCGCGGGCCAGAACAAGGCTGGGTTGAGCTTGACGAGCCCGAAGACGGCCGGCTCTGACCCCATTGGCAGCAGCGTAGCCGACACAAACGAGATAACGAACACCGCGCCGAGGCCGAATTTTGGCAATGCCAACAGCGCCAAGAGGTGTTCGATCCAGACTTCCATTGTTGGATGCAGTATAGGCAGCCGCACGTGCAGCGGCGTGCCGACGTTTCAATTACTGAAATAGTGGGCAGATAGAATCAGTTCTCACCCGGCCATAGCGCAACTCGCAAAACCTCCAGTCCCGAATTTCCCACCGATGAAGATTGGCCCTTACGAGCTTGCGAACCGCTGCATGGTGGCTCCCATGGCGGGTGTTACGGACCGGCCATTTCGCCAGTTGTGCCGACGTCTGGGTGCAGGGTATGCCGTCAGTGAAATGGTAACCTCACGGCCGGATTTGTGGAAGTCGCTCAAGACCTCGCGCCGCGCAAACCACGACGGTGAACCCGGCCCTATTGCTGTGCAAATCGCCGGCACCGAGCCCGCCATGATGGCGCAGGCCGCGCGTTACAACCTGGACCGGGGCGCGCAGATCATCGACATCAACATGGGATGCCCGGCGAAGAAAGTTTGCAACAAGTGGGCCGGTTCCGCGCTGATGCAGGATGAGGCATTGGCGTTGTCCATCATCGAAGCCGTTGTGCGAGTGTGCGAACCGCACGGTGTACCAGTAACCTTGAAGATGCGAACCGGCTGGTGCCAGGGGCAGCGAAACGCCTTGCGGCTGGCGCTGGCGGCACAGGATGCCGGTGTGCAAATGGTGGCGGTGCATGGACGAACCCGTGAACAGGGTTATGGCGGAGTTGCTGAACACGGCACGGTGCGCGCAATCAAGTCTGCGCTGCATATTCCGGTGGTCGCCAACGGCGATATCGGCAGCGCCGAAAGCGCACGTGACGTGTTGGCCGCTACTGGCGCCGACGCCGTAATGGTGGGGCGTGCGGCCCAAGGGCGGCCGTGGATATTTCGGGAGATGGTGCATTTTCTGGAAACTGGCACGCACCTGGCGCCGCCGCTGGTGGCCGAGGTGCGGCGTTTGCTGCTGGAGCACTTGGTGGACCACTACAGCCTGTACGGCGAGTACACGGGCGTTTTGAACGCGCGCAAGCACATTGGGTGGTATGTGCGCTCACTGCCTGGCGGCGAGGCGTTTCGCGATTACATGAACCAACTCGACAGCAGTGCCGCACAAAGCGCTGCAGTGGCCGGATTCTTCGACCGCCTTGGTGACGTTCTGGACCGGTTGCCGATCCCGGGTGTGCCGCCGGATGCCGAGGCACATTTGCAATCATCGGAGGCCACGGCGTGAGCAAGAAGCACATCGAGGAGTGCGTCCGCAGCAGTCTGGACGGCTACTTCAAGGATTTGCGCGGCACTGAGCCCCATGGCATGTACGACATGATGGTGCGCGTGCTCGAAAAACCCCTGCTCGAGGTGGTCATGCAACAGGCCGACCAGAACCAGTCCCGGGCCGCGCAGTGGCTGGGTTTGAACCGCAATACCTTGCGCAAGAAACTGATCGAGCACAAGTTGCTGGATTGATCGGCCCTGAGATGCGTGCACTTCTTTCGGTCTCGGACAAAACCGGCATTGTTGATTTCGCTGCTGCACTGCAGTCCCTTGGAATCGCGTTGGTGTCGACCGGCGGCACCGCCGCCCTGCTGGCGGCTCATGGCCTTGCGGTGACCCAGGTTGCGCAGCTTACCGGCTTCCCCGAAATGTTGGACGGCCGCGTCAAGACTCTGCATCCTGGCGTGCATGCCGCCCTGTTGGCGCGGCGCGACATGCCTGCGCACATGCAGGCGTTGACGAGCCAGGGCATCGGCCTGATCGATCTGCTGGTGGTCAACCTGTATCCTTTCGAAGCAACCGTGGCACGTAGTGGTTGCACCCTCGAAGAGGCGGTCGAGAAGATCGACATTGGAGGCCCGGCCATGGTGCGCAGTGCCGCCAAGAACTGGCGCGATGTGGCAGTTCTTACGGACGCCTCCCAATATGGTCCGGTGCTGGAAGAGTTGCGGCGCGACGGGGTGGTTGGCGAAAGCACCCGCTTTGCGCTGGCGGTCGCGGCTTTCAACCGGATCAGCCAATACGACGGGGCGATCAGCGATTACCTGTCTGCTATCGGGCCTGATGGCAAACACGCGAAGTTTCCGGCTCAGGCAAACGGCCGCTTTGTGAAACTGCAGGATCTGCGGTACGGCGAGAACCCGCACCAGCAGGCGGCTTACTACCGCGACCTCGTTCCTGCGCCGGGCTCGCTGGCCAGCGCAGTGCAGTTGCAGGGCAAGGAGTTGAGTTTTAACAATATCGCAGACGCCGATGCGGCGTGGGAATGTGTCAAGAGTTTTTCTGCTCCGGCCTGCGTGATCGTCAAACATGCCAACCCCTGCGGCGTGGCCGAATCGGAGTCAGCCCTGCAGGCCTACTCGCGTGCCCTGCAAACTGATCCAACCTCGGCATTTGGCGGGATCATTGCGTTCAACTGTCCGGTCGATGGTGCTGCCGCGCAGGCGATTGGCAGACAGTTTGTCGAAGTGCTGATGGCGCCGGCCTTTTCCTACGAGGCGCTGGCGGTTTTCAAGGATAAGGCGAATGTCCGTTTGCTGCGCCTGGCGCTGCCAGCCGGCGGGGCCAGCGCCTGGGAGCAGGGCCGCAACGACATGGATGTCAAACGTGTCGGCTCCGGGTTATTGATGCAAAGCGCAGACAACTACCAGGTCACCGCTGCCGACTTGAAGTGCGTCACCATACAGCAGCCGACGGCCAGCCAGCGCGCCGACCTCCTGTTCGCCTGGAAGGTCGCCAAGTATGTCAAATCCAATGCCATCGTGTTCGGTGCCGACGGCAGGACGCTCGGCGTAGGTGCGGGGCAGATGAGTCGGCTGGATTCAGCACGAATTGCCACGATCAAGGCGCAACACGCCGGGCTGTCACTGGCGGACAGTGTGGTCGCAAGTGATGCGTTTTTTCCGTTTCGTGACGGCCTCGATGCGGTAGTTGACGCCGGTGCATGTTGCGTGATCCAGCCCGGCGGAAGCATGCGCGATGAGGAGGTCATTGCAGCGGCCGATGCGCGCGGGGTTGCGATGGTATTTACCGGAATTCGACACTTCAGGCACTGACAGCCGGTTCGCGTGTTGCATTCGCTTTTCGTGCAGCGGCCGGGCCACTGTGCGCAGTCGGGTAACGTTCAGCGCGAGTGTCCGTGCCGATAACTGCCATAACCAAATTGCAGGTTGATGCTGGGTGCTGGCCGGTAGGCATAGGCGGGGTAAGCGGGTACCCACAATGGCGCGACGGGCACGAAGAAGGTCTGGCTGTAAATGACCTGGGCAGGCGCGGGTTGGATCAGGGTGACCGGGGGCGCTGCGGCTGACGGCTGCGGGGTTGCATCAACAGGCGCCACTTGCAGCCGTACTGTGGGTCCCGGGTCGTAGGGCATCTGGACCGAGTATTGCTTGCCGGCGTATTCATAAACCACTTGGTAGCCCGTGACCCGGTTTTCGGTCATGTTGACCAGGCTGCAGCGCTGGATGTTCTGGTTCTGGACGCTGCCCGGGCCCTCGATGCGATCTCCAAGCATGGCGCCACCGACGATGCCCAGCAGGGTGGCGGCCGCCCGCCCGCTGCCTTGCCCGATCGCATTGCCGACTGCGCCGCCGGCAACCGCTCCCAGCACTGCTCCGCCACCGGATGATTGGCTGGTCAACTGGACAGTTTCGTTGCTACACACCTGACGCGGTAAGCTGACCTGGTTGATCAGCGCCGTGCTCGACAGCACCCGGCCCAGATCCTGGGCAAAACCCATGCCTGCTGCGCTGCCCAAAGCCATCACCAAGACAAGTCGTTTCATTGCATGGCCTGTAGTTCAGTTGGCATGGGGTGCAGTCTAGCCCGGTCGTTCTTTGACACGATCTGCATGGTCGGGAAATTGGTAACAGAACGCGTCTTCAAGGAAGTGCGCAGCGGTTCTGACGGCGCCCGGTTACATGGTACGGAATACCTCTGCAGCAGCGTTGACGGTGTTGGCAATGTCCGCCCGTGTATGCGCGGCACTGACAAAACCCGCCTCGTACAAGGCGGGCGCAAAGTAGCTGCCCCGCTCCAGCATTCCATGAAACAGCCGGTTGAAGCGGGTGTTGTCGGTGCGCATGACCTGGCCGTAGTTCTGGGGCAACGCGTCCAGCAGAAAAAAGCCGAACATGCCACCTTCGCAGTCACCGCAAAACGGCACGCCGGCCGCATCCGCAGCGCCTTGCAGGCCATCTACCAAGGCGCGCGTCGTGGCCGAAAGTTCTTCAAAGAAACCAGGCCGGGAAATCTCACGCAGTGTGGCCAGACCACAGGCAGTGGCTACCGGATTGCCGGAAAGGGTTCCGGCCTGGTAAACCGGCCCCAATGGCGCCAGCTGCTCCATGATGGCGCGTTTACCCCCGAACGCCGCCAGCGGCATACCGCCGCCAATCACCTTGCCAAGGATGGTGATGTCTGGCTCGAACCCTGGTATGTCGCGGGCGTACAGGCTCTGTGCACTGCCAAGCGCCACGCGGCAGCCGGTCATGACCTCGTCGAACACCAGCAAGGCACCCGATGCGCTGCACAACTCCCGGCAACGCCGAATAAAGGGCACACTGGCGCGCACGAAGTTCATGTTGCCGGCAATCGGTTCGATCACTACGCAAGCGAGTGCTGCGCCATGCATTGCAAAGGCCTGTTCCAGTTGTTCGAGGTTGTTGTACTCAAGTGCCAGTGTGTGGCGAACCACTTCGGGCGGCACGCCGGCGCTGGTGGGGTTGCCGAACGTTGCGAGGCCGGAGCCAGCCTTGACCAGCAATGCGTCGGCGTGGCCGTGGTAACAGCCTTCGAACTTGATGAATTTGCTACGCCCGGTGGCTCCGCGGGCCAGCCGGATCGCTGTCATCGCCGCTTCAGTCCCGGAACTCACCAGGCGCACCATGTCCATTGAGGGGACCAGCGCCAGCAGTGTTTCGGCCAACTCGACTTCGCGCCGTGTGGGCGCGCCAAAGGAAAAGCCCTCGAGCGCCGCAGCGCGCACTGCGTCCACCACCGCCGGGTGACCATGGCCGAGGATCATCGGTCCCCAGGATCCGATGTAATCGATGTAGCGTTTGTCTTCTTCGTCCCAGAAGCAGGCGCCTTGGGCACGTTTGACGAAGCACGGTGTGCCGCCGACGGCACGAAAGGCGCGCACTGGCGAATTCACCCCGCCAGGAATGACGCGCTGGGCACGGGCGAACAGACTTTCGTTGGACTCAGTGTTTGGTGTCATAGGCTGGAAAATCAAATGGCGAGCCTGCGGGCAGACTGTCGACCGCAGGGTCTTCTTCGGTATCGGGCTGGGCCCAGAACAGGCGGTTGGGCAGCACATGACCCATGCCGGGACGGAACCCGGCATCGAGACACTTGTCAAGGTACCCCAATGCCTCCTCAACTGCTTCACTCAGGTCGCTGCCAGTCGCCAGCAATGCCGCCAGGGCCGCCGACAGCGTATCCCCAGCGCCGGAAAAGTTCGCATCGAAGCGCTCGAAGCGTCCGGTGTAAAGGACAGTTTGTGGTGTTGCCAGGACGTTCTCGATGCTCTGGTCGGGCAAGGAGATACCGGTGACCAGCGTGTAGGGAACACCCAGCGCATTGGCCGCGCGCGCGATCTCGCGCGGGCCAGGGTTCTTGCCCGAACTCCAATCCGGCAACAGCCAGCGGCAAAGGGTGCTGTGGTTTCCGACCAACACTGTAGTCTGCGGCAACAAAAGGTCGCGAAAAGCGTCCAGGTACAGGTCGATTTGCACCTCATCCCACCAGGAGAGGTCGGGCATATAGGCGATCAAAGGCACATCAGCGTAGTCCGAGGCGATCGCACTGATAACGCTCAAGATTTCCGCGGAACCGACGAAACCAACCTTGATGACCTGGGCTGTCACGTCTTCCAGGATGGTGCGGGCCTGCTCGGAAACCGCGTCTTCATCGAGCCGGTAGTGATCAAGTATCTCGGCAGTATCCCGGGTGTAGGCACCGGTCAGGATTGGCAAGGCGTGGGCTCCGACCGAGGCGATGGCGCCTATGTCGGCGGCGAGCCCTGCAGCTCCGCTGGGGTCGTTTGCATTGAAGACCAGCACACACGGGGTGGTGTCCGCCTCCGCTGGGTCGGAGGGCAATTCGGGGTTGGAGGTCAGCGACATGGCAGAGCCTGAAACGGTCAACAGGCAGAATTACGTTGGTTCGGGCGCGTTGTGCGCAAATCGCTGGAACTGTCTCTATACAATCGTTGCATTCTATTCGAAGGCCCCGTAAGCTGTGAGCGAATCTAAAACCTGGATGTGCCTGATTTGTGGCTGGATTTATGACGAGGAAACTGGTGCGACGGACGACGGTATTGCGGCCGGCACCAAGTGGGCAGATGTTCCGATGAACTGGACGTGTCCGGAGTGCGGTGCGCGCAAGGAGGACTTCGAGATGGTCCAGATTTGAGGAACTCCGGTGGCGACACAACAACGCAGCAATGACAATAACCTGTTCAGGAGCGCTTTTTTGTGAACACCCCCGCAGCAAGCCTCAAAGTGCTCGTGATTGATGACAGCAATACGATACGGCGCAGTGCCGAGATATTCCTCAAGCAGGGTGGGCATGAAGTCATGCTCGCCGAGGACGGATTCGATGCGCTGGCAAAGGTCAACGATTACCAGCCGCACCTGATTTTTTGCGACATTCTGATGCCCCGGCTGGATGGGTACCAGACCTGCGCCATCATCAAGCGCAATCCGAAGTTTGCCCAGGTGCCGATTGTGATGTTGTCTTCCAAGGATGGCGTATTTGACAAGGCGCGCGGGCGTATGGTCGGCGCCCAGGATTACCTGACCAAGCCATTCACCAAGGACCAGCTGCTGCTCGCGGTGGGGCAGATTGGCTCAATCGAGCAGGGGAGTGCGTAATGGCTGTTCGCACCGTGCTGATCGTCGACGACTCGAAAACCGAGTTGATGTTCCTGACGGACGTGCTGCAAAAGAATGCGCTGACGGTGCGCACTGCGCAGAGCGCTGACGAGGCCTTCAAACGCCTGGCTGAGGAGCGCCCCGACCTGATCCTGATGGATGTGGTCATGCCTGGGCAGAACGGCTATCAGCTAACCCGGTCCATTAGCCGCAACCCTCAGTACAGCGGCATTCCGATCATCATGTGTACCAGCAAAAGCCTGGAGACCGATCGGGTCTGGGGGATGCGCCAGGGGGCCCGGGACTACATTACCAAACCGGTCGATCCAGTCGAATTGATGGCGAAGATCAAGGCACTGGGCTGATTGGCTACGCGAGCATGGCCAATCGCGAAGCAATACGGGAACTCCAGGCGCGACTTGCCAGCCGCTTGCAAGCCGCTCGCGATGAAGGCCTCTCGGTATCCTGGTTGGCAGTTCGTTGCGGGGGCCGGAATTTCCTTTTTCCACTGGGCCAGTCCGGGGAGATATTTCCATTGGGTGCGGTTCAGCCGGTGCCTTATTCAGAATCCTGGTTTCGCGGCGTGGTCAACTTGCGCGGTGGACTGTACGGGGTGGTGGATATGGCCGCTTTTGTCGACCCGGGCGCTGAGCGGGCGGCTGCTTTGGCCGCAGAGCGGGTCGTGGTCACACTGAATGCGGCACTTGATGTCAACTGCGCGATTCTGGTCGATTCCCTGGCCGGTTTGCGCAGAGCGGACCGCTTCACAGCGGCCATGGCGCCGGCGGCGGACGGGCCGGCGTATTTCGGCAACCTGTTTACAGATGCGGACGGGCAATCCTGGCAGGAGATCAATCTGCAGACCTTGTCGCAGCTGCCGCGATTCCTGAACATCACTGCCTGAGTGCACTTCCGAGGCTCCACCATGTCCGTAGATCGGTTAAAGCGATTCTTCTCCAAGACGATCCTGGATTCGGACCAGCACGCGCGACCAGGTTTGGAGCAGAATTCCCTGCAGACTGCGCTGGACGAGTTGCCCAGCGCAGTCGTGGCCAAGCAGGGGGCACCCGCGCCGGCTGCGCCCGTGCCGACCGGATCGGTGACCTTGCCACTCTTGGGCACGCGCAGTGCGACCCAACAACAGCAAATCCTGTTGATCGGACTGGCGGTAGCGCTGATCCTGCTGGGCGCAGTGGCCGCTCTTTCGCTGCGTCTGGCAAATCAGGTCGGCCAGCAAATGGGCGCGGTTGGGCAGTCCTTGATGCAGTCCCAGCGCTTGGCCAAATCGGTGGCGCAAGCGGTTCTGGGAAGCACTTCGGCATTTTCCGATGTCAGCGAAAGCTCCGGCGTGTTGTCACGCACGGTGCGTGGGCTGAAGTCCGGCGACGCTGAACTGCGGTTGGACCCTGTGGATGCCACCCACCAGGCAGGTCTTGCTTTGGTGCTGCCCTTTGTGGATCGCGCCGAGAAAAGTTCCGCGACCATCATGGCGCAACAGAAGGTCTTGACCCAGATTGGTGCCTCGTTGCGGCAGATCAACCGCCAGTCAGGCGAATTGCTCGAGACCGCCGAGACCGTCTCTGCACTCAAATTGCAGCAAAACGCTTCGGCCGCAGAGGTGTCGGCTGCGGGCCAACTGGTGATGCTGACGCAGCGGATCGGCAAATCCTCCACCGAGTTCCTGACGCTGGACGGTGTCAGCGCCGAGGCGGTGTTTCAAATGGGCAAGGACCTGAACACCTTCAAGGATGTTGCGCAGGGTCTGCTGCAGGGCAGTGCCGAGTTGCGTCTGCCGCCAGCGCGTGACACGCAGGTGCGCCAGCAACTCGAGAGTCTGCTCAAGCAGTTCGAGCAAACCCGCCTGCAGGCCGGATCGGTACTGTCGAATCTGCAGGGTCTGGTGGCCGCACGCGAGGCGCAGTCGCTCATCCTCACCGACAGCGAGCCCTTGCGCCGCAACCTGGAACAGTTGCAGCAGAGACTTTCGGTGGGCTCCGGCATCGGTGGCGGCACGATTGTGACGCTGTTGTTGGCAGCGGGGCTGGCTTTGTTGTGTGGCTGGGGTCTGGTATATATCCAGCTGCAGGAGGGCCGTGTTCGCCAGGGCGTGGCTGAATCGCAGATCGTGGATGCAGAACGACTGCAGCAGGAATCCAAACGCGTCAACGATGCGAACCAGGCGGCGATCTTGCGGCTGATGAATGAATTGCAGACCGTTGCGGAAGGAGACCTGACCCAACAGGCCACCGTGACAGAGGACATTACCGGCGCCATTGCCGATTCCGTCAATTACACCGTGGAGGAACTGCGCACACTGGTAGCAAGCGTGCAGAACACCGCCTCACGTGTGGCGCAAACCACATCCGAAGTGGACGCGACCTCTACCGAGTTGCTGGCGGCGTCGAATGAACAAATGAACGAAATCCAGGCCACTGGTCAGTCGGTGCTGCTGATGGCCGGCCGCATCAATCAGGTGTCCACGCAGGCGCTGGAGTCCGCCGACGTGGCGCGCCAGTCCCTGGTCGCCGCCGAGTCGGGTCTGCAGGCGGTGCAAAACGCAATTGGTGGCATGAACTCGATTCGCGACCAGATCCAGGAGACATCCAAGCGCATCAAGCGCTTGGGCGAGTCATCCCAGGAAATTGGTGAAATCACGGAACTGATCTCCGACATCACAGAACAGACTAACGTGCTGGCGCTGAACGCTGCGATACAGGCGGCCTCGGCTGGCGAGGCGGGGCGTGGATTCTCGGTCGTGGCAGAAGAAGTACAGCGACTGGCGGAGCGATCGGCCGACGCGACACGCCAGATATCGGCATTGGTGCGCACCATCCAGACCGATACCCAGGACGCCGTGGCGGCGATGGAGCGTTCCACCCAAGGCGTGGTAGAGGGCGCCAAACTGTCTGACAATGCGGGAACACGTCTCTCGGAGATTGACCAGGTTTCACGGCGCCTGTCTGAATTGATCCAGCAGATATCGGCTGCAGCGTCGCGTGAGGCGTCCCTTGCGAATTCGGTTGCCGACAGCATGCAAAATATTTTTGCAGTGACCGAGCAGACCAGTGATGGAACGCGGTCCACTGCGGGGCAGGTGCGTGAATTGTCCCGAATGGCCGAAGAACTGCGCCAGTCGGTGGCGCGGTTCAAGATCGCCTAGGTAGCGCCGCCCTGACTGGGTCATTCGCAGGAGTGGACAACTTGATGCAAAAAAACAGTACCTCGCCGGGTGAAGTCGAGCTTGCGGCCAATGATCTGGGCCCCTTGGCGTGGGTCCTGGACGAGCTTCGGAAGTCACTTGACGGTGCCACCAAGGCGTTGCGCCGCTTTGTGCGCGACGCGGAGCTTGCACGCGGGTCTGATCTGGCCGAGCTCGATGCCAGCCAGCTGCGCATTGCGCGCCAGCAATTGCACCAGGCAGTAGGAGCGCTGGAAATGGTGGGGCTGGGGTCGCCTGCGAAGGTTCTGCGCGCGATGGAAGCGCTGGCGCAGAAGTTTGTCCAGCGTCCCGAGTTGTGCAGCGAGGACGCGGCCGCCAAGGTGGAGCGGGCCAGTTTTGCCTTGACCGAGTATCTTGAGGGCGTTCTGCGCGGGAAGTCCGCCTCGCCGGTGGCGCTATTTCCGCAGTACCGTGACGTGCTGGATCTGGTTGGTGGAGACCGTGTTCATCCTGCCGATTTGTGGCCGCAGGATTGGCGCTGGATCGATGTCGCGCTGAGCACTTCGGTACCGGCGCTGGCGTATGGCGCCAGCGTCCGAAGCCGGCTTGACCAGGCGGTATTGGGAGTGGTACGGTCCGGAGATCCGGGGGCAGCGCAGTCCATGGCGCAGATCAGCCTGGGTCTGGCAGCGGCGTCGACCATCCTCGAACCCAGGGCTTTCTGGAAGCTGAGCGCAGCTTTCTTCGAAGGCCTGGCGCACAAACTCTGCCCCCTCGATGTGTTCGTCAAGCGTACAGCGTCGCGCATCATTGCGCAGTACACCACGTTGGCGCGCGGTGAACCTGGCGTCACCGACAGGCTGGCACAGGACCTGCTTTTTTTCTGTGCGCAGGCCATTCCCCTGGCCGGCATGGCGGTACCGACTTTGCGGGCGGTGCGCGAGGCCTATGGTCTCACGCTGACAAAGCCGATTGACTATTCGACGGCGCAGTTCGGACGCTTCGATCCTGCCACGCTGGCACAGGCGCGCAAACGCATCGCCTCGGCGGCGGAAACCTGGGCAGCGCTGGCAGGGGGTGACACCAACCGCATGAAGACGGCGTCGGACCAGTTTGCTGCGCTCGCGGAGTCGATGCAGAAGCTGCATCCTGAGAGTGTTGACCTGGCGAACGCATTGACGCGCGCGGTCGAGGCCACCGCGCGCACCGGCGAGCCACCGGTGGCTGCAGTGGCAATGGAAGTGGCGACCTCCGTGTTGTACCTCGAGGCGGCGTACGAAGACCTCGATCCGACTGAGTCACGCATGGAGGAGCGTAGCCAGCGACTCGCCCAACGCCTGGACCATGTAACCAGTGGCGCGGCGCCAGAGCCGATGGAGGGCTGGATGGAGGAGCTGTACCGTCGGGTCAGCGATCGCCAGACCATGGGCAGCGTCGTGGATGAATTGCGCACCACGCTGGGGCAGGTGGAGAAGTCCCTCGACCAGTTTTTCCGCAACCCGCAGGATCGAGTGCCGCTGCACGAGGTACCCAGCCAGTTGTCGCAGATGCGCGGGGTTTTTTCCGTCTTGGGTCTGGACCAGGCTTCCGTGGCCGCGCTGCGCATGCGCGACAGTGTCGAGAAGTTTCTTGTCGACCAGATTGATGAGCGCTCCGCTACCGGTACCGGGATATTCGAGAAACTCGGCAACAGTCTGGGCGCGATGGGTTTCCTGATTGACATGCTGAGTTACCAGCGCGCGCTGGCGAAAAAACTCTTCGTGTACGACGAGGAGCAAGGTGAATTGCGTCCGGTGATGGGCCGCGACAAGCTTGCTGCAGAGGAGGCGGCAACGCAGCCTGCGCAGCCGGTGACGGGCCGCGACAAGCTTGCTGCAGAGGAGGCGGCGACGCCGTCTGCGCAGCCGGTGCAGCCGGTGC
>JAJAZK010000514.1 GCA_026785765.1 Rhodoferax sp.
CACCTGACGCGGCTCATCACCGGCCATGGCGAGGTCAGCAACGAATGGCCGAACCTGCCCTATCTGCGCCGCTTCATTCAGCCGCGCGGGTTCTTCGACCGCATCGGCAACGACAACGCCGCCATCATCTACTCTTCGGGATCAACCGGACGGCCCAAGGGTATTCTCATCGCCCACCGCAATCTGGCCGAAGGCGCCGACATCACCTCCGAGTACCTCGAAACGCGTGAGGACGACCGCATCGGCTGCGTGCTGTCGTTCAATTTCGACTACGGCATGAACCAGATCTGGCAGACCCTGCGCAAAGGCTGCACCTTGTACCTGCACGACCTGGCGTTGCCGAATGACCTGTTCGCCATGATGTCCAAGTACAAGATCACGGCGCTGCCGGTGATGCCGGTTTTCATCACCAAGATGTTCGACCGGCGCCTGAAGGTCATGACCTCCGGCTTCGATTTCTCGTCCCTTCGCTACGTGTGCTCCACCGGGGGACGGCTTTCGTCCGACATGATCGCCGACCTCCAGCAGGCCTTCCCGGGCGCCAGGATCTATTCGATGTTTGGCCTGACCGAGGCTTTCCGCTCGACCTACCTCGCCCCGGGCAAACTGGATTCGCACCCGACCTCGATCGGCAAGTCGATTCCGGACTGCCAGGTCATGGTGCTGGACGCACAAGGTGAGGAGTGCGCGGCCAATGTCGTCGGTGAACTGGTCCACCGCGGTGCCACCGTCACCAAGGGCTACTGGAACGACCCGGTCAACACCGCCAAGTCGTTTCGCACCCACCCGCAGTTTCCGGGAGAAACACTCGTGTACAGCGGCGACAAGGTGTACCGCGACGAGGAGGGCTTTCTGTACTTCGTGGCGCGTGGCGACGACATGATCAAGACCAAGGGCTTCCGCGTCAGTCCGACCGAGGTCGAGGCCGAAGTGACACGCCATCCCGACGTGGTCGACGCCGTGGCCTTCGCGATTCCCAATATCACGGTGGGAGAAGATGTTGGCTGCGCCTATACGAGCGTCAGTGGTCAGGCCGTGCCACAGGCGGTTCTGACCCAGTTCCTCAAGGCCAACCTGCCCAACCACATGGTGCCTGCGGTACTGCTGCATTTTGACGCCTTCCCCATCACCGGCAACGCCGGCAAGCTCGACCGCAAGACCATCAAGCAGGACGCCTTCGAGCGCCTGGGCCTCGACACGGCTGCGTCGGCGCCCGCCCCGGCAGGCGCGCGCGGACCCGCGCCATCACGGCAGGCGCGCCGCGCAGGCCGCGCCTGGTGATCGGGGTGATCGGCGACGACATCCATGTCGTGGGCAACCGCATCATGCATCTGGCGCTGGAGGAGTCGGGTTGCCAGGTGTTCAACCTGCGCACCCGCAACCGGCCCGAGCACTTCTGCCAGGCCGCGCTGGAGACCAACGCCGACGCCGTATTCGTCTCGTCGCTCAATGGCGAGGGCGAGTACTGGTGCGCCGATTTCCGCCACCGGCTGACGGCCATGGGCATGGGCCAGGTGCTGCTGTATGTCGGCGGCAACGTCGTAGTGGGCAACCGCCCCGAGGCCGAGGTCGAGGCCCTGTTCAGGGGCTACGGCTTCGACCGTGTGTACCACCAGCGGCCGGACATCGGCGCGGCCATTGTCGACCTATTCGAGGACCTGAAAAATGGCACGACCCAACGTATCCGCGCGGCTGCATGATCTGGAGCGGCAGCGGGCGCAGGTGCTGTCGCACCCGCTGGCGCGCGGCATCGCCCCGGACGAGGTGCACCGCTTCCTCGCCACACTGCCCGACCAGCGCTTCCCGTCGCTGTGTTATGCCGCGCGCGGCGCGACACCGCTGATCCAGCCGCGCGGCGGCGTTCCGCTGTTCGAGGACCAGCTGGCCCTCACGCAGGCGCTCAGCAGCGCGGGCGCCGACTTCATTCCGCTGACGATCGACAGTTACACGCGCCACAACCAGTACGACACGGCGACCCAGTTGCTCAAGCGAAGCGAGGAGGAAGGCCGCAGCTACCTCAACGGTTATCCGCTGGTCAGCCATGGCCACGAGCTCACGCGCCAGTTGTACGTGGGGCTGGACAAACCGGTCAGCCTGCGCCACGGCACGCCCGATGCGCGCCTGCTGGTCGAGGTGGCCATCGCATCGGGCATCGTCGAGATCGAGGGCGGCGGCCTGTGTTATTGCCTGCCGTATTCCGAAGGTTTCCCGCTCGACCGCTGCCTGTTGTACTGGCAATACGTGGACCGCGTGTGCGCCCTGTATTCGACGCCGCAACGCCCGGTACACCGCGAGAGCTTCGGCCCCTTGAGTGCGACGCTGGTGCCCCCCGCGATTGCCATGGCGATAGAGATCATCGAGGCCCTGCTTGCCGCCGAGCAGGGCGTGGCCTCGTTCGCCGTCAGTTTCGGCCAGACCGGCTCCTTCATCCAGGACGTGGCGACGGCGCGCGTGTTGCGCAAGCTGGCGCGCCACTACCTGGATGAATTCGGCTTCGGCAGCATGCGGCTGTCGCTGGTCTACCACCAGTGGATGGGGCAGTTTCCGGCCCAGCGCGAACGCGCGGCGGCCCTGATCGCGGGCTCGGCGCTGATCGCCGGCGTGATCGACGCGGACAAGATCGTCGTCAAGACGGTGGACGAAGCCCTGGGCATCCCGCGCCCTTCGGTCAACGCCGAGGCGGTGGATACGGTGCGCTACGTGCTGCGCACTTTCAGCGCGGCCGGCGCCATCGACTCACCCACCATCGAGCTGGAAGCCGCCTTGCTCGAATCCGAGGTGCGCAGCATTCTCGGCGCGATCTTCGCACTGTCGGGTGACGTGTTCTGGGAAAGCGTGTACCGCGCGTTCCAGCTGGGTTACCTCGACGTGCCGTTTTCACCGCATGCAGACAACGCCAACAAGCTGGTGTCCATGCGCGATGGGAACCACTCGATCCGCATCAGCGATGCCGGTCAGGTACCCATCAGCGCGGCCGATGCCGCAACCGAGCGGCGTTTGCTCGAGGCGCGCGCGGACCGCTCCGATCTGACCTACCGGCAAATGCTCGCCGACATCTCCTTGATGGTGTGACACAGATGACCCTCCCCGGCGCCACCTCTCCTTCCCAGCCAGGTGTGCGGTATGCCCTGGACATAGGCTCGACGGTCGTCAAGCTGGCACGCCTGGATGGCGCGGGCATGCTGGAAACCCAGCAGTTCTTCCCACGCGACTTCGAGGCCGGCATCGCCCGCCAGGTCGGGGATGTGCTGGCCGCCGCCGGGATCGATCCCGAGCGCGACACGATCCTGGCCTGCTCGTCGGCAAACGGCGGCTTGCGCATCGGCATCGTGTGCCTGACCAAGCACTTCAGCGGAGCGGCATTGCGCAATCAGATACTGCTGGCCGGCGCCAATCCGGAGTTCGTGCACGACATGGACGAAGCCAACGGGGATTCCCGGCGCGTGGACATGCTGCTTGTGGGCGGCGGCATCGACTGCGAGGATGCCGGGCCCGCCGAAAGGCGGCTGCTGGACTTCGATCCCGGCCGCTACCGCTACGGCGCGCTGGCTTACGCCGGCAACCGCTTCCTCGCAGATGCATTCGTGCAGCGCTTTGCGGGTACGCTCGTGATCGCCAATCCGCTGGCCGACTCCCTGTCCGGGCGGGTGGGCGGCGTCTTCGAGACGGTGCGCCGCGCCTACCTGGACGACCTCGTGTTCAAGGAAGGTGTGAGCGAACTTCCCGGGCAACTGGGCCGCAGCATCCGTCCGACACCGGAAGTCGCCAACCGCGGATTCCTGCGCGCGGTACAGAACCAGTCGACCTTCACGATTGTCGGCGCCTGCATTGTGCTGGACATCGGCGGCGCCACGACCGACCTGCACTACACGGTCGAAGTTGTAAGCGAAGCGAGCCTGGTGCGGCCGGCCCGTGGCATGTCGGTTGCGCGTTATGTGTTCACCGATATCGGCATCGTGGCGTCGCGCGATACCTTGATGGCGCAGTTGCGCGGGCACACGCAGCTGTACGAGTTCCTGGGTGCGGTGCTTGGCCAGGATGTGCGCGACGTCTTCGCAGCCCTGCGCGAAGGCGACTACACACCGTCGCCCGCGCTGCTGTCCTATGCCTGCCTGTTCCTGGCGCTGGACCGCTTTGCCAAAGGCCGCGGTCCGGGCCTTCCCACGGGCGACCTCGACAAGGTGGCGCAGATCATCCTGACCGGAGGCGCCGCGCAGACGCTGGACGTGTCGGCGGTCAACCGCGTCGTGGCCCTGATGCTTTCGCCCGGCGGGGCGCCTCCGCTGGTGCAGGTGGACCAGCGCTACGAGATATGGGTCGGAGGAATCACCTGGACCGACGACATGCCAGCATGAACGACAACACCCAGGACCCGCAGACGGCCGACATTCCGCGCGCCGACTGGGAGCAACTCGCCGCACAGCATGGCACGCCCTACTTCCTGTACGACGCCGACCAGGTGCGCCAACGGGTGCAGGCCGTGCGCAATGCCCTCCAAGGGACGGCCCAGGTCTACTACGCGGTCAAGGCCAATCCCAACCTCGCCCTGCTGCGTTCGCTGGTGTCCCATGCCGATGGCGTGGACATATCGTCCAGCGGCGAACTGGTGCAGGCACAGCTGGCGGGTTTCGATGCGGCGAGCATGAGCCTCGCCGGACCGGCCAAGACCAGCGCGGAACTGGAGGCAGCCATACGCGCGGGCGTCGGCTGCATCAGCATGGAGTCGGTGCGCGAGATCGAGGAATGCGCCCGCATCGCGCGGCGTATCGGGATGGCGGCCCATGTGAGCTTGCGCGTCAACCCGCTGCAGCTCAACCGGGCCTTCGGCATGAAGATGGGAGGCCGGGCCATACAGTTCGGCATCGACGAGGAAGAACTGCCCCAGGCCAGCGCGCGAGTGCTGGCGCTCAGCCCGTGGCTGGATTTTCAGGGCCTCCATGCCTATGTCGGCAGCCAGTGTTTCGATCCGGCGGGCATTGTCGAGGCCACGCGCAATACACTGCGCATCACGCGGGAACTGGAACAGGCATCCGGATTGCGCTGCAGCAAGATCAATCTCGGCGGCGGCTTCGGCGTCTCGCACGGCCAGGAGCGCCGCGAGCTCGACCTGGCCGTACTGGCGCCGGCGTTGCTACCGCTGCTCAAGGCGCACCGGGACACCACACCCTGGCCCTGCACGCTGATCTTCGAACTCGGGCGTTTTCTTACCGCACAGGCCGGCATCTACGTGACCCGGGTGGTCAGCCGCAAGGCCTCGCGCGGCAAGCTGTTCCTGGCCTGTGATGGCGGGCTCAACCACCACTTGGGCGCGGCGGGCACCTTTGGCGCCACGCTGCGCAGCAACTTCGCGCTCTACAACCTGAGCCGGCCGCAGGCGCCGCCCCGGGTGTGCAGCCTGGCCGGGCCGTCGTGCAACCCCACCGACTTGCTCGGTGTGGATGCCGTATTGCCGGAACCGGCCGAGGGCGACCTGCTCGGGGTTGCCATGTCGGGCAGTTATGGCCTCACGGCCAGCCCGATCCTGTTCCTCGGGCGCGACACACCGGCCGAACTCGTGCGCACCGATGGGGCCGTGGTCGTGGGACGGCGCCGCCATACCATTGCCGATTTCAACTGATTCTGCGGTAACCCGGGTGACCCGCAGGCAAAGCGCCGTCGCGTGAACTACACCGAACAAGCCATCACCTTTGAATGTGCCCAGGAGATGCTGGTAGGCATCCTGGCCGCGCCGCAGGCACCTTCGGCGACCGGCGTGGTCGTGGTCGTGGGCGGCCCCCAATACCGCGTCGGCAGCCACCGCCAGTTCACCCTGCTGGCCCGGGCCCTGGCCGCCGGCGGCTACCCGGTGCTGCGCTTCGACTACCGTGGCATGGGCGACAGCCCGGGCGGGAAAAGGGACTTCCTGCAGGTCACAGAGGACATCCGCAGCGCGATCGACGCGCTGCAGCAGCGGGTACCGCAGGTCACGCGGGTGGCGCTGTGGGGCCTGTGCGACGGAGCCACCGCGGCTTTGCTGTATTGCCAGGAGTCCGGCGACAGCCGGGTGGATGGCCTGTGCCTGCTGAACCCGTGGGTACGTTCCGAGGCCAGCCTGGCGCGCGCCCACGTCAAGCACTATTACACCCGGCGTCTGCGCCAGAAGGAGTTCTGGATCAAGCTCGTCAGCGGCAAGGTCGCCACTGCCGCATTGGCTGACCTGTGGCAGAACCTGCGGCTGAGCCGCGCTGGTGCCGACCGCAGGGCAGCGCAGCAGCTATTGCCGTTCCAGCAGCGCATGGCACACGCCTGGCGCGCTTTTGGCGGGAGCATCCTGCTGCTGCTCAGCGGCGACGACTACACGGCCAAGGAATTTCTGGAAACCACACGCATGGATGGCGGCTGGGCCGACCTGCTGGAGCGCCCGAACGTGGCGCGGCACGACCTGCCCGGCACGGACCACACCTTCTCCAACGCCAACGCCCGTGCGCAGGTGGAGGCGCTGACCCTGGCTTGGCTGCAGCGGCCGGCGCAGCCCCAGACCATCTCGGCCGCCGACAAGCCGATCGCCCGGGGTAAGGCGGCCGCTGCGGCGCCATCCGCGGCGGTGGAGGTCTACCGGCATCCGGACGAACTGCCACCCGACGTGCAGGCCCTGTTCGGGGCGGCGGAGGAGCACAGCATCGAGTTCGGGCTGTCGTGGTACCGCAATCTGGTCAACACGGTGTATCCACGGCATCCCGGCGTGGCCATCTATGTGTTGCGCAGTGCTGGCGTGCCAACGGCAGCGCTGCCGGTCATCCTCACGCGCCGGCATGGCCTGTGGACCGACGGCGAGTCACTCAGCAACTACTACACCGCCTTGTATGCCCCGGTTTTGGCGCCGCAGGCCAGCGCGGACGAACTGGCTGTGCTGGTGCGCGCCATGCGCCGCACCCATGCATCGCTCGGCTCCCTGCGCTTCACCCCGATGGACCCGCAATCGGAGAGCTACCGGATATTGCGCGCGGCACTGGTACGTGCCGGCATGGTGCCATTCGATTTCTTCTGCTTCGGCAACTGGTTCATGAAAGTCGACGGCAACTGGCCCGCCTACCTGCAGAGCCGCAGCGGCATGCTGCGCAGCACCATCAAGCGCATGGGGAAAAAGTTTACTGCCGATGGCGGCACCCTGGAACTGGTGCAAAGCGGGCCGGACCTCGAGCGCTGCCTGCGCGCCTACGAACAGGTTTACGCGCATAGCTGGAAAGGCGCGGAACCCTATCCGGACTTCATGCCGGGCCTGGTGCGCGCCTGCAGCGCGCGCGGCTGGCTGCGCCTGGGCGTGGCCTGGCTCAAAGACGAACCGATCGCCGCCCAGATCTGGATCGTGACCCGGGCCAAGGCCGACATCTACAAGCTGGCCTACCATGAGGACTACAAGGCCTACGCCCCGGGCACGCTGTTGACCGTGATGCTGATGCAGCAGGCCTTCGAGCGCGACCAGGTCGGCGAAGTCGACTACCTGATCGGAGACGACGCCTACAAGAAGTCATGGATGGGCGAGCGGCGCGAACGCTGGGGACTGATCGCCTACAACCCGCGGTCGCTGCCAGGGCTGTTTGGCCTGTGTCGCGAATTCGCCGGACGTGCAATAAAGTCAGTCCGACAGAGATTCGCTGTACGCCGAACTGGCCCGCAAAGCTAGAATTCCAGCATGCGTTCACCATTCGCCCCGCG
>JAJAZK010000515.1 GCA_026785765.1 Rhodoferax sp.
AACTCGGCGAACACGCCCATCGTGCTAAACAAGGCTTTACCGGCGGGCGTGGTGGTGTTGATTCCTTGCTGGTGAAGGGTAAAGGTCCATCGTGGTGGAGTGAAGCTCCTGGAGCAGGGTCACAAGATCGATCAGTGAACGACCCAACCTGTCCACCGACCATGACGCCACAACATCGAAGTTTTTGCGTGCGACACCTATTGGCATCGCATCCAGTTGTGGCGGGCCAGTCCTTCCCTTTGCACCAGATACCCCTCGATCCACGACTCCCTGAGTCACCTGCCAGCCGAGACGTTCAGCAGCCTGACGCGGTTCACGCAGTTGGTTCTCGGTGGATTGCCTGTCTGTAGATACGCAGGCATGGAGCGCGGCACGCGCTGGCTTCCTGGCTTGAGTCATCGAATTTTCTTTCGCTGAGATAGTCAAATGGTGCTCCTGAGTCATACGCAAAGCAACTGGTTGACGCTTATCCAGAAACACACGAATCTCTATTGCCACAGCGCCGTCATTTCGCTACAGGGTTTCCGTATAGGCGCGCAGCCGGGGCGGCGGTGACACTCTGGACGTACACTGAACAGGCTTTCGCGACAGGCTGCCGGTCAGATGCAGGCAGCGCGCGTATGCCCCATACAACTCATAGGCTGCGCCGCACCGGTGTGAGATTGTCAGGACCGCAAATGACGTCAGAACCATCAAGCTCGGTGCGCCTGGCGCGGGAGGAGTTCCCCTTCCTGGCGGATCGCGTTTACCTCAACACCGCTGCGGTCGGGCTAGGCTGTCGGCGCCTGGCCTCGGCCTATAAAAGCTTCATCGATGAGTGGACCGCCGACGGGCTCGACTTCGTGCGCGCCGAGCGCGCGGCGGACGCCTCCCGCGCGGCCTTCGCCAGGATCATCGGCGCAAGCCCGGACGATGTCGCCTTGATCCCGGCCGTCAGCGCCGCGGCGGGCCTCGTCGCCGCGCAATTTACGGGCGCGGCAGCGGGCGAGAACCTGGTGATCGGCGCCCAGGAGTACAGCTCCAACCACTTCCCCTGGCGCCAGCTGGCGGCACGCGGCTACGACATTCGACAGGTCCCCTTTCGCGGCGGCGGCATCGACCCCGACGACCTTGCCGCCAGGGTCGATGGCGGCACCCGATTGATCGCGCTGAGCGCCGTCCAGACCGCGACCGGACACCGCAGCGACTTGGCTGCGGTCTCGGCGATCGCCAGCGGCGTGGGGGCCTGGGTCTTCGTCGACGGCTCCCAGAGTGTCGGCGCCCTCGACATGGCGGCGGACCTCCCCGGTATCGATTTCCTTGCCGCGTCGGACCACAAGTTCCTGCTGAATGCCGCGCGCGGCATGGGCTACCTCTATGTGCGGCAAAGTTTGCGCGAGCAGATCCTGCCGCTGGGCGCAGGCTGGAAGGCCGGTGCGGTGCCGTTTGAGAGCTTCTTCGGACCGCGGATGGAGCTCTCGGACACCGCCTCGCGCTTCGACAGCTCGATCTCCTGGCTGGCGGCGATCGGGGACGAGGTGTGCCTGAGTCTGCTGGAGCAGGTGGGGCCATCGGACATTTACGCCTGGAACCGCACGCTGGCCGCAACACTGCGACAGGCGCTCGCCGACGCCAGCGTCTCCGTGCTCCAAGTTCCCGCCGCCAACCAAAGCCACATCGTCGCTGCGCCACTCGGAGGGCGCGATCCCGCTCCAGTGCTCGCGCGGCTGAGGTCGTCGGGCATCATCTGCTCGGCTCGGGACGGGAACCTGCGAATCTCACTGCACTTCTACAACAACCTGGCGGATATTGAGCGCCTGACCACAGCGCTGGCCAGATGCATGAAGGACGTCTGAAGCGCAGCCGACGCACGGCATGCCAAGGCGAATGTCCGTGTACTTTGGGTTGCTGAGGGCGCTTGCCCGGGAATTCCGCTGGGGGCGGATGATGGAGACGGGCCGCTACGCCACGATCGACGAACTCCCGGCCACGGAAAAGATCAACTCATCCTGCGTTTCTACGTCTCAGGTGAATGTTCAGGTTGGCCGCTGAGCCAAAGCGCTGGATCAGCGTGACCGCGCCGCTGTCGGCTTCGTCGGCCTTGAAGCCTGTCTGGTCGAGCAGGTGGCGCGTGATCACCCGGTGCAACACCTACAGCACAGGCGTCCCCAGCACCGGTTGTACGGCCAGCAGCAACCTCAGCGGGAGCGGCAACGACAGCACCCACTGGCGCTCCGGAACCTGGGGTATGACCCGATCAACCAGATGCGCGGCGGACTGCGACATGCGCCGCGCCCCGCACGACGGGCAGAACCCCCTGCGCTTGCAACTGAACGCCAAGCCCCTGTCGTGGCCACAGTCGGCGCAGCGCAGGCGCTGGAAACCATGCGCCAGGATGACTGCAATGCCGGCCGTAACGGTCGGCGACGACGCTGCCCCAAGGCCCGAAAATGAGGCAAGGCGCGATGTCCAGCGCGGTGATCACGCCAAGCCAGCACGGCGATCACGCCAAGTCAGCGCGGCGATCACGCCAAGCCAGGTCGGTGAATGCGTCAGCCGCCAGGCCAGTTAGCTCACCGTGAGTGTCGGTGCGAAGAAGCTCAGCCAGGATACGACAGAGGCGATGGTGTACACGCGGAAATTGCGGTCAGCGAAGAAGTGCCGGGTGCTCTTGGCGGGCATGGATGCAGTAGCGCCGAGAGCCGACGTGGCCTGCCACCGCGTCGGCGCGTTGGCCAGCCACACCGCGCTGGAAGACGTTCGCATTGACCTGATGAAGCTGCGCCAGGCACGCGGCGTGGATTACTTCATGGACCGGCTCACCGCCTTTCACCAACCCATGGAAGTGCTGGCGCTGGCCGGGAACAGCCTCAAGCCGCAGGACCTGACACCGGCCAAACGCGCCGAAATGGAAAAGACTTTTGCCGAGGCCAGCGCGCTGTGGCGCAGCGTCGAGCAGCACCTGCCCAACCCGCAGGCCTACCAGCTCAATGCGGCCAGGCTGGCTCAGTTCAACAAAGGGATGGCCGATGTCACGGCGTCGCTGTCACGCCTGTCGGATGCCTTACGTGGCACCGACAACTTGGCGTTGCTGAAGACTGCGGCGGCGATCAAGCCGCCGTTTGCGCGCACCGTCACCGCGTTTGGCCACTACGACTGAAACGCCAAGCTTTGGCAACAACCCGATAGGACCTTCCATGAGCGGAACCACCATCCAGGTCGGCCTGATCCAGCAGGCCGCCCCCCCCGGTTCGACATACACATAGGCGGCGCCGTGCCGGTACTGACGGGCGATGAGCTTATAACAAGTCTATTATACAAAAATCCCAGCCCACG
>JAJAZK010000516.1 GCA_026785765.1 Rhodoferax sp.
CTCGGGGGGCAGCGCAGTACACACAGTGACAAGCGTGGGGGCCATCATGAGGGCCGCCGGGCCGCCCCAAGGCCCGAGAGCCCCCTCGGGGGGCAGCGCAGTACACACAGTGACAAGCGAGGGGGCCATCACGACAGTCTGTCCGACTTCTGGAATGCCTTCTGGCGCTTGAACATGCCTTGGCGGTAGAACGGGAATATCTGCAGCCAGGTTCGCATCTTCAGCCAGCGCCCGTAGATGCCCATCGGCTCGAACAGCACAAAGGCGATCAGGATCACGCCAAACACCACGCCCTGCAAGCCGGGCGCGGTCCCGATGGCTGCGGGCAGGTAGTCCTTGGCCAGCGAGATCAATTGCGGCATGCTGATCAGAAAAATGGCCCCCAGAAAAGCGCCGTGCACCGACCCCAGGCCACCGACCACGATCAGCAGCAACAGCTCGATCGATTGCAAAAGGCCGAACTGGTCCGGCGAGATGAACTGCATCTTGTGCGCGTACAAGGCGCCCGCCATGCCGGTGATGGCCGCCGACAGGGCAAACGAGATGGTCTTGTAACGTGCGAGGTTAATGCCCATGCTCTGTGCGGACACCTCGGAGTCCCGGATTGCCACAAAGGCGCGCCCGGTGGACGAGCGCAGGATGTTCACGATGGCCAGGGTGCAGAGAACGGTCAGGACCAGACACAGGTAGAAGAACTCTTCGCCCGTATCCAGCGTCCAGCCGAAAATGTCGGGCGCGGTCAGATGCATGCCCTTGCGCCCGCCGGTCACGCTGTCCCAGCGCGCAAATATCTCCTCCACGATGAAGCCGCAGGACAGGGTTGCGATACCCAGATAGATGCCTTTGACGCGAAGCGCCGGTACGCCCACCACCATGCCGATTGCAGCGGCCAGCCCGGCGGCGAGCCCCAGCGCGAACGGGAACGGCAGCCCCATGTTGGTGAATACGCCCTGTGCGTAGGCTCCAACTCCCAGAAAAGCGGCATGCCCGATCGAGAACTGACCGGTGAAGCCCGCCAGCAACATCAAGCCCAGGCCGGCAATCGAATAAATCAGCACAAAGGTCAACTGCGCCAGAAAATATTCGGTCAGGACCCACGGCGCCGCCAGCAGTGCCAGCATCAGCAGCGAGTACCAGAACACATGCCCGCCGTGTTTGGCCAGGCGGATGTCCTGCCCGTAATTGGTTTTGAAGATGAAGCGCATTCAGACTTTCTTGCGAAGCTTGTCGCCGAAAATGCCGTTCGGCTTGATCCACAGCATGATCAGCACCGCAATGTAAGGCGCGATGTCCTTGATGCCTTCCGGCGCGTAGAAGCCGGCAAACGACTCGACCAGCCCGATCACCAGGCCACCGACGATGGCGCCTGGCAGGCTGCCGAAGCCGCCGATCACCGCCGCCGGAAAAGCCTTCAGGCCGACAAAGCCCAGGTTGGCATGCACGAAGGTGATCGGTGCCAGCAGCAAGCCGGCAATTGCCGCCACCGCCGCCGCCAGACCCCAGACCAGGCCATTCAGGCGTTTCACGGGAATGCCCATGTAATAGGCCGCCAATTGGTTTTGCGAGGAGGCCTGCATGGCGATGCCGAGCTTGCTGTACTTGAACATTGTGAACAGTACCAGGCATAAAACTGCGGTGGTCCCTATGACGGCCATTTGTTCGACATTGAGCACGAGTTCGCCGAGTTTCCAGATCTGGTCCTTGTAGGGCACGGGCAACACATAAGTTTCGGTGCCGATGGTGGGGATCATGGTGATCAACCCGCGCAGCACATAACCGATGCCGATGGTGAGCATCACTATGGAGAAGGCCGGCTGGCCCAGGATGGGACGGATCACCACGCGCTCGAGCAGCACACCGGCAGCGCCCATGGCGATGATGGCGCTGATGACCGACAACCAGAACGGAAAGCCCAGGAACGTCATCAGGCCGAGGCCGCAAAATGCGCCAACCATCATCAAGTCGCCCTGTACGAAGCTCACCGTTTCGGTGGCCTTGTAAATCAGCACAAAGCCCAGCGCAATAAGGCCGTAAATACAGCCTTGCGCAATGCCGCTGATCAACAGCTGGATGGTTTGCACTCTGTCCCTCGTCGTTCTTGAAAGGTTTATAGCTGTTTTGCCGCGTTTCACAGTGAGGGTTGTCCCCGATAGCTTCGCAAAAAAGCAGGCCATCTAATCAGGACCATGGGAAAACCCGTAGTCGTAACCCAGCATGGCGATGTGACCGTTGTCACCCTGGACCGGCCCGATGTGCGCAATGCGGTGGACCGAGCGACGGCGCGCTGCCTGTACGAGGCTTTTCTGGCCTTTGATGCCGATGCACAATCGCGCGTGGCTGTGTTCCACGGCGCCCATGGCCACTTCTGCGCCGGTTGGGATTTGCATTCGGGAGCCCGTGCGCTGCAGGCGGCGAATGGCGGAGCGCCAGCCGTTTTCGCGGACCTGGATTTTGCAGTGCCGGAAACACAAGCCCTGGGGCCGATGGGGCCGTCGCGCCTTCTGTTGTCCAAACCCGTGATCGCAGCGGTCAGTGGTGCGGCGGTGGCTGGCGGTATGGAGCTGGCGCTGTGGTGCGATATGCGGGTGATGGAAGCCGATGCCTACTTCGGTGTCTACTGCCGGCGTTTCGGGGTGCCGCTGATCGATGGCGGTACGGTGCGGCTGCCGCGGCTCGTGGGCATGGGACACGCCATGGACCTGATTCTGACCGGGCGCAAGGTGGAAGCTGCCGAGGCGCTGCAGATTGGCCTGTGTAACCGCGTGGTTCCTGCTGGGCAGGCATTGGACGGCGCGCTGCAGCTGGCCCGGCAACTGGCCGCATTCCCGCAGCCGACCATGCTGGCGGATCGTGCCAGCGTGTATGCGCAGTGGGACCTGCCGCTGGCCGACGCGCTGCACCAGGAGTGGCAGCGGGGCCGCCACTGCATTGGCGATGGTTTGCAGGGCGCTGCCCGGTTTGCTGCTGGCGCCGGACGGCACGGTCAGTTCGACAATTCCGATCCACCGAATGTCAAGTCACCAAAGGAGCAATGAAAGCATGCTAAATCCCCCCACCCTGGAGTCGCGTCTGGCCGAGGTTGAGGACCGGCTGGCGATTCGTGAATTGGTGTCGCGCTATTGTTTCGGCATCGATGACCGGGACCTCGCAAGTGTCTCGGACCTGTTTACCGAGAGCGCGTTCTTTGGTTCTGCCGATGGCGCCATGGGCGCCCTTGGGCGCTCGGCCATCCTGCGCCAGTTTGAATCCCGTTACAGCGTCATGGGACCCTCCAACCATGTCAGCCACGACCACGTGGTCGGGTTCGACGCGCCCGACCGCGCCCACGGCAAGGTGTCACTGCACGCCGAGGTGTGGCGCAACGAACGCGCCATGATCACCGCACTGCGTTACTCCGACAAGTACGAAAAGGCGCAGGGCAAATGGCGTTTCGCCCAACGTTTGTTGTCTTTCATGTATTACCTGCCAGTGGAGGAGTACCGCACTGCCATGGGCGGGCTGCAGCGCAACCGCGCCTCGGCGCAAGTGCAGCTTGCGGACTGGCCGGAGCGCACCGCAACCTGGGTCGAATACCGGCCAGCGCATCTGCCCAAGACTTGACGCGGGCACGCCCGTCGTTTGCAGAGCGCCCTTGGCTACCCCGGCGTCGGCGCCACTTATTTCCGCTCACGGCCCAGGCTCAGGCGACCGTGGCTTGCGGCAGCGCCCGGGGTTGGCCGTTGTCGTCGATGGCCACATACGTCAGTGAGGCCTCGGTCACCTTGATGTAGTGGCCCTGGTTGCGAAACCGCTCGGCATAGACCTCGACCTGCACTGTCACGGACGTGCGTCCAATCCGGGTCAGGGCGGCAAAGAAGGACAGGATGTCGCCCACCCGAACCGGTTGCTTGAAGACAAACTGGTTGACCGCCACCGTGGCTTGCCGACCTTTGGTGTAACGCGCCGGGATCACGGCGCCGGCCAGGTCGACCTGGGCCATCACCCAGCCGCCAAAAATGTCGCCATTCGCATTGCAGTCCGCGGGCATGGGTATGACCTTGAGCACCAGCTCCTTGTCGATTGGCAACTGTACCCGGTGCGCACTCGCGCTTGATTCTGCGGACATGGTCACAATCTGGAGTTGTTCACGCTTTCGATTGTCCCCCATGCGTCGCGCCGCCGAAATTCCTGCATCCCTACCCACACTCAATCCGGGCAACTCGACACCCGTGGAACGCTCCGACTGGGGCACGCTGCAACGCCTGTTCCCCTATCTCTGGCAATACAAGTGGCGCGTGATCGCAGCGCTGGGTTTTATGGTCGCGGCCAAGGTCGCCAACGTCGGTGTGCCGGTGTTGTTGAAGAACCTTGTGGACACGATGAGCCCGAATGGCGGGCGCGTCTTTAGCGGCGCAATAACGGGCACCGACCTGACCCAGGCACTGCTGGTGGTGCCGCTGGCGCTGCTGGTGGCCTACGGACTGTTGCGTCTGTCTACCTCGGTCTTCACCGAACTGCGGGAGCTGGTGTTTGCCAAAGCCACGGAAGGCGCGGCGCGCAGCATCTCGCTGGAAGTGTTTCGCCACCTGCACGCGCTGAGCCTGCGTTTTCACCTCGAGCGCCAGACCGGCGGCATGACGCGCGATATCGAACGCGGCACACGCGGCGTGCATTCCCTGATCTCCTATTCGCTGTACAGCATCATTCCCACGCTGATCGAGGTGACGCTGGTACTGACGCTGCTGGCAGTCAAATTCGACGTATGGTTTGCCTGGATCACCATCATCGCGCTGGTGTTCTACATCACCTTCACGGTGACTGTGACGGAGTGGCGTACCAAGTTCCGCAAGGAGATGAACGAGCTCGACTCGTCTGCCCACAGCCGTGCCATCGACTCGTTGCTGAACTACGAGACGGTCAAGTATTTCAACAACGAAGAGTTCGAAGCCAGACGGTATGACGAGAACCTGGAGCGGTACCGGCGTGCTGCGGTCAAAAGCCAGAGCACACTGAGCCTGCTCAACACCGGGCAGCAACTGATCATCGCGGTCAGTCTGGTGGCGATGTTGTACCGCGCCACCCTGGGTGTGGTGGAAGGCCGCCTGACCTTGGGCGACCTGGTGATGGTCAACGCCTTCATGATCCAGCTCTACATCCCGCTCGGATTCCTGGGTGTGTTGTACCGCGAGATCAAACAAAGCCTGACCGATCTGGACAAGATGTTTCGCCTGATGGAGAAAGAGCGCGAGATCGCCGACCGGCCCGGCGCCCAGCCCCTGCTGGTCCAGGGGTCGCCCGCGGTCCGGTTCGAGGACGTCAGTTTCGCCTATGAGAGCGGTAAGGCCGGTGCGGCGCTGGCGCGGCCGATTCTGCAGAACGTCAGTTTCGAGATTCCGGCCGGCAAGACGGTGGCGGTGGTGGGCCCGTCGGGCGCCGGCAAGTCGACCCTGTCGCGTCTGCTGTTTCGCTTTTACGACGTGCAGCAGGGGCGCATCACGATTGCGGGGCAGGACATACGCGACGTCACCCAGACCAGTTTGCGCCATGCCATCGGTATCGTACCGCAGGACACGGTGTTGTTCAACGACACGATCGAATACAACATTGCCTATGGCAGCCCGGGCGCCGACCGTGCGCAGGTGGAGGATGCGGCACGCGCGGCGCGTATCCACGACTTCATTGCCAGTACGCCCGCCGGTTACGGCGCCATGGTGGGGGAACGCGGCCTCAAGCTCTCGGGCGGCGAGAAGCAGCGCGTGGCAATTGCCCGCACGCTGCTCAAGAACCCGCCGATCCTGATTTTTGACGAGGCCACCAGCGCCCTGGACTCGGCCAACGAACGCGCCATCCAGGCCGAGTTGCAAAATGTGGCGCAGAACAAGACCACGCTGGTGATTGCGCACCGACTGTCAACGGTGGTCGATGCGCACGAGATTCTGGTGCTGGATGCCGGGCGCATCGTCGAGCGTGGCACCCACGCACAACTGCTCGAAGCCAATGGACGTTACGCACAGATGTGGGCCCTGCAACAGTCAGCCGAGTAGGGCTGTTTTCCCCAAAACCAGGTTGCGCGCAATCGAGTTGAACGCCAGCAGCCCAGAGTCCAGATTCTGATGTGCCGACTGCCGACCCGCGCTCGCCTGTTAGCGCTTTAGTACGTCCGATTGAAAAAAAGCATTCAGCTCGCCGCCCGGCGCTGCGTCGGCAAAACTGCCAAACGTGCCGTGCTCCGCCAATGCCTTGGCGGAGCGAATGAAGCCGCCCCAGGCGGAGCGCGCCAATGCGCCGCCCACACTGATGCGGCGCACACCCAGCGCAGCAATCTCCGCCACGGTCAGCTTGCTCGCCGAGCCGACCAACAGATTGAAAGGCTTGGGAGCGACGGCCTCTACCACGGCGCTGATCTGTTCGGGCGTGCGCAGCCCGGGCGCGTACAGGCAGTCAGCGCCTGCGTCCGAATACGCCTTGAGCCGGCGAATGGTCTCCTCGAGGTCGGGCTGCCCAACCAGAAAACATTCGGCGCGGCCCACTAACACGGTGTCGCCGCCAGCGGCATCGATTGCGCCGCGCGCGGCGCGCATGCGCTGCACCGCAG
>JAJAZK010000517.1 GCA_026785765.1 Rhodoferax sp.
GTCCTGGCCCAGAAACTCCAGCATAGTGGCGACGGTGGCACCGGGCTGCTCCTGCTGTACCCAGTGGCCCGCTCCCGGCAGCAAATGGACGCCGCGCAACTGAGTACACGCCCTGTGCCGCATCGCTTGCAGCGCCCCTGGGGCCTGATGGATACCCCAATCAATGGCCCCGGCCACAATCAGCGCTGGCACCTCAAGGCGGCGCCCGGAGGACATTTTCAGTTCCGCCTTAATGCGGCGCCCGGTCTTGCAGCGGTACCCCGGCGACTGAACTGTAGCCCAAAGCGTAGACAAGGCCCAGCACGTCGCGCACCAGATTTGGCATGCGAAACGGCATCAGATCAGCTCCGTAGTCGGCGTCCCAGCCGGTGGTCCGTCCATAGCCGCGTTGGTCTGGCGCAACCACGTGGTACCCGGCATCGGCCAGCGCCAGCATGATTCTGCGCCAGCTGTTGGCGAGCTCGGGGAAGCCGTGCAGCAATACGATGCATGGCCGTTCGGGGACCTCGTGGCCGGCCTCCAGCACCTGCATGCGCAAGCCGTTGTTGTTGGCCACAAAGCGCGCTCGGACCCCCTTGGGCAGATGGCCGGAGTCCAGGGATGGCAGGTCGAAGGTCATGTTTGGGTCGCAGTGTTCTTCCATTATCCTGACCCAAGGGGCGCAACTGTCTACGTCTGGGGCAAATAGCTGGCGTCGTGTGCCAGGACCTGCCTGGCCGGGCGTGGTGTTGCAATCGCGTTGAAAGAATTGTCGACGCCGTACGACCAAATCCGTACCATATTGTTTCAGGAGCTACGCCATGCGCCGTCGTCAACTTTTCGCTTGCCTCGCCAGTCTTGCTTTTGCAGGCCGCACCGGGGCGGCCGCCGGCTCTGTTGGCAAGATCACACCGCTGCGGTTGAGTGACGCGGAGTGGAAGAAAAGGCTAACCCCGTTTCAATACCGTGTGCTGCGCAAAGAGGCAACCGAGGCCTCCCATACCAGTGCGCTGAACCTTGAGAAGCGCCCCGGTGTGTACCAGTGTGCAGGTTGCGATCTACCACTATTCACCTCCGACGCGAAATACGACAGCGGCACCGGATGGCCGAGCTTCTTTCGTGCGGTGCGAGGCGCCGTCAACACGAAAACCGATTACGCAATGATCTTTCCGCGTACCGAGTACCACTGCGCACGGTGCGAGGGGCATCAGGGGCACTTGTTTACGGATGGCCCGGCGCCCACCGGCAAACGTTATTGCAACAACGGTGTCGCGCTGAATTTTGTTGCTGCTGGCTGATGCGGGCGGCAGCACCAGGTCGATAAGGCTTTTACCGAAACCTGGGTTCCCAGGGCCCGGTGTTGATGCAGCGCGAGTAGCGAACGCCAGCATCGCGTGTTGCGTATCAGTTCAGATCGAACTGGTCCAGGTTCATCACCTTGCTCCAGGCCGCGACAAAGTTGTCTACAAACTTCTGCTGCGAGTCGCTGCAGGCATACACCTCAGCCAGCGCCCTCAGCTGCGAGTTCGAGCCAAAGACAAGGTCGACGACGAATGCGGTCCACTTGACTTTGCCACTCTTGCGGTCGCGTCCTTCCGGCACGCCCTCGCTGGCGGTCCGTTGCCACTGCGTGTCGATCACGAGCAGGTTCACGAAAAAGTCGTTGCTCAGCGTTTCGGGGCGACTGGTCAAGACGCCGTTGCCTTGGTGGCTCACGCCCAGGGCTCGCAGACCGCCTCTGAAAACACGGTCATCTCGGGGGCAGTCAGGGTCAGCAACCGGGCCTTGTCGAGCAGCATTTCTGCCGTCAGCCCTTCAAGTGCCTCTCGGGTGTAATTGCGAAATCCGTCGGCCACCGGTTGGAGCACCTTGAAGGACTCCACGTCGGTCTGTTCCTGCGTGGCATTCATGCGGCACGGGCTGAAGGGCAGCTTGAACAGGCATGCGCGAAGGCGTCAGGGAACTCATTCGGGTTTTGGTGGAAGCGGCGCGAGATTTTTTCAAAGGCCGCATCAAAGCGCAGCGAAAGGTCTGCCGGCGTCATCATCGGTGGCTACTTCTTGCCCGGGTCGTGCGCGTCCGCAATCAGGCGCTCCGGCTTGCAGTCCCTGGGCGCCCATTGGTGGGCGCCGACCGGGCTCCTGGTGAACTCCCATTCGTAGCCAAAGAGCATGTCGAAGTAGCCGTTGTCCCAGGTCGCAGGAGTTGGCTTCCACGCGCCCTCGGTGCCACTGGTGGTGGTGTGCACCCCTTTGCCGCTGCCCAGCTTGTTGATCCAGCCCAGACATTGTGCCTCGACAGGCGCTCCCTCGGGTTCCGGGCCGACCAGTTTGGGGTCACCCGCGCCGTGCGCCTTGCCAAAGGTATGGCCGCCAGCGATGAGCGCCACCGTCTCTTCGTCGTTCATCGCCATGCGCGCGAAGGTTTCGCGGACGTCACGGCCGGAGGCAACCGGCTCCGGCTTGCCATTCGGCCGTTCCGGATTCACGTAGATCAATCCCATTTGTACGGCCGCCAGCGGTTGCTCCAGCTGACGCTCACCGCGGTAGCGTTTGTCACCCATCCAGGTGCTTCGGAGCCCCAGTAAATGTCTTCTTCCGGCTCCCAGATGTCTGCACTCCCGCCGGCAAATCCGAAGGTCTTGAAACCCATGGACTACAGCGCAACGTTTCCAGCCAGGATGAACAGATCGGCCCACGACAACTTGTGGCCATAGCTTTGCTTGATGGGCCAGAGCAGCCGACGCAACGATCAGATTCCGCCACTATGTTCGCTATCGAACTGACGAGCCCCGTGACAGCGCCTAAATTGAAGTCGAAAGTCCATTAAATCGTCCGGCAGATGCGGGAGAGGGGTCAGTAATGTTGATGGAAAAAAGTACAGACGGCTCGTGGGCGCAGGCGAATTCAGCCGAACATCATTGCCCGCAGTGTTCAGGGTCAGTGTATAGAGTCCATCGCCGACCAGTCGATAGATTCTTCAGCCAATTCATTCGCGTGGCACGATACGAATGTGAAAGGAACCAGTGTCTTTGGGTGGGCAACTTTCGCACTCAAAGCGATGAGGTCGATTCCCATTATTTGTCATTTGGCAGCGACACACGCCCGTCGAAGGCACCGCGCTTGTTCGTCTTCTCGATTTGGCTGTCCATCATCGGTATCGTGCTTGTTGTTCTGGCAGGAACGACTGAAATCATTACCGGGCGCGAGGCGAAGATTGACGAGCCCTCATTGGACATGCTGCAGAGTGCGGAAAAGATTGTCATCGAGACTCCGCGCAAGTAGGCCGGTGCATGATTGCCTCGGCGTGCAGCGCCAGAACGGGCGCGATTCACCGGGAGTTGACGCATAGTCAAACGCAGACAAAAACGGGTCAGCACTTTAAAGGGCGAGTCCGATTTGACCCAGGCCTCCGAAAATCATTGCCCCGCCCTGTTAAGGTACAAAACCTTGCGGGTGTCGGTATGCAGAGGTTTAGCCATTCGTCACACCAAATCCGCTCCCTGGGTGAATTTGGCGTCGGTCCTCTGGCCAAAGTCCATAAGCAGCACCTTGGAAGTTCCGCGTCCACACTCTACGGGTCTGTTGGGAAGGTCAACCGGCTTGGGGGGAGGCACGTTGGTTCCATGTGCATGTAGGTTCAATTTAATCAAAAGGGAGAGACGATATGGCGATCCGATCACGTTGGGCAGGCCTGCTTACGGCAGCGGTCTGCAGTTTCACGATGGTTTGGGCTCAGGCCCAGACCAATCCCAGCATACGCAATTTGACGGTCGACCCGGTAGCCCAACTCACGCCCGGCACCGAACTCGTCTTTCGCGCCAACGGCACGGGCAATGGTGCCTTCAGTCTGCGGGTGGACGGCGTTACCAACCTGATTGGACTGCCGGAGACACAGACCGGTGTTTACGAGGGCGCCTACACGATCAGCATCCGCGACAAGATCCGGTTTGACAGCAAGGTTAACGCAACGCTCAAGGTCGGTGAGCGCCAGACAACTATGGTGTTGGGGCAGCCGCTTCTGACTTCGGAAGCACAGGCCAAGGCCGTGATGGCGGCTAGCCCGGTACCCGCCATAAGCCGCCTCGAAACCCGCAACGACGGCGCACTCAGTGGTGGCCATGAGCTCAGCTTCGTGGTCAACGGGACCGCCGGGGCCAAAACCAGTGTATCCCTGGATGGCGGCAAAACCAGTATCCCGCTGGCTGAAGAAAA
>JAJAZK010000518.1 GCA_026785765.1 Rhodoferax sp.
CAAACGGGTCAACGCGCTGCTGGTCTGACGCCGATCCTCGTTCGAAATACAAGAACTGGGGTGAGGGCGTTTGCAAGCCAAGCTGGCTGGGTGGGCGGCGCCGCTCGTGTCCCCCGCACCGGGCTGCGCCCGCCGCTCCGCCTTTACCTCGCTGCGCCGCCCCCCCAGCCAGCTTAGCCGCGATTGTGGCTGGCACGCCGCGCGTCCGCCACGCTTGCAGGATCAGGCCAGTGGGGCGCTCTGCGCAGCGAAATAAAGGCGGGGGCCGAAGGTCGGGGGACATTCGCGGAGCAGAGTGCCGCGCTGGTCTGATCCCGCCCGCAAAGTACCACGAATCTGGATCTCTGAGCGCAAAAGAGAATGAGCAAGCAGGGGGTGGTCAGCGCCCTGCGTCACGCAGCATGATGTGGCAACAACCGCCACCGCGCTGCTCGCTCCAGGTGGCGTTGCGGAAGGCCACACCGGCGGCCTCGAACAGGCCCTTGTCAAACGCCCCCGCGATACGGCACAGGGTCGCGGTCGTGGTCGCATCCAGACCGGCCTCGTTCCAGGCGTCCTTGAGCGGGCAGCGTTGGACGCGAAAGTTGATGCCGTCGGCGTGGCGCTCGACTTCGGTCGGGTACATGCGCCCCTGGTCCGGACTCACCGCAAGAAAGGCCTCGCCGACCGCCAGCGCACTCGGGCCCTTGGCGCGAAAGTAGCCCTCCCCCACTTCGCGCCCGCGGCGCTCGATGATGCGCACCATCAAGGCCTCGCCAGGCGCGACACCGAGTTCGGCCACCAGCTCGGCATGCATCAGGCGGTACAGATCGGCGCGGTTGCGAAAGCTCGACTCCAGCTCCTGGCGCAGGGTTTCTTCACTCATAAAGGCACTCCTTCCAAAGTAGTTCGTCGGCCCAGCCGCGGGGCGGCGCGCAGCAAGGCCTGGGTCATCGCATGTTGCGGGTTGGCGATCACCTCGGCCGTCGGCCCGGTCTCCACAATCTGGCCATCGGCCATGACGGCGACGCGGTCGGCAATCGTCCGCACCACCGCCAGATCGTGGCTGATGAACAGGCAGCCGATACCGGTTTCCTGCTGGATGCTGCGCAGTAACTCCAGGATCTGCGCACGCACCGACACGTCCAGCGAGGACACCGGTTCGTCCAGCACCAGCAGCGCCGGGCGGGTGGCCAGCGCGCGTGCGATGTTCACCCGTTGCCGCTGTCCGCCGGATACCTCATGCGGGCGTCGCTGAGCCAATGCAGGGTCCAGACCAACCCGGCGCAACAACACTTCCACGGCTGCTGCTCCGTGGTCGAAGCCATGCAGACGCAATGGGTCAGCCAGCAGGCGGCCGATGCTGGCGCGCGGATTCAGGGCGCCCAGTGGGTCCTGAAAGACCATCTGGAAACGTTGCCGCGCCAGCCGCAATGGCTCGCCGCGCAGCGCCAGCAGATCGACCCCGTCCAGCGAAACAGCGCCAGCGTCGGCCTCGGTCAGGCGCATCACGATGCGCGCCAGGGTGGTCTTGCCAGCGCCCGAACCACCCACCAATGCCAGCGTCTCGCCGACCGCCAGGTCGATGCCCACACCGCGCAAAACCTGCAACGCTGCGCTGCCCTGCCCCAGTGTCTTGTGCAAACCACGCGCCGCCAGCAGGGGTACCGGGCCGCCCGGTGCCGCTGCCCTGGCGGGAACCGGGCGATCCACATCCAGCGATGCAGCGATCAGGCTCTGTGTATACGGATTTGTTGGCCGGGCGACGATGTCGTCCATGCTGGCCTGCTCGACCACGGTGCCGTGGCGCAACACCACACCGTGCCGCGCAATGGAACGGGCCAGGGCGATGTCGTGTGTTACCAGCAGCAATGCCATGCCAGCATCGCGCACCAGCGTGTCGATCAGGGCCATGATCTGCGCTTGCACAATGGTGTCGAGCGCGGTGGTTGGTTCGTCGGCAATCAGCAGCTTGGGACCGGCCGCAATCGCCATGGCGATTGCCACCCGCTGGCGCTGGCCACCGGACAACTGGTGTGGGTACGCCGCCAGGCGGCTGTCCGTTGCTTCGATCCCCACACGCTCAAGCAAGCTGCGGACGTGGTGCAGCGCCTGCGACCGGTCATGCCCCAGATGGGTCATGCCAACCTCTGCGATCTGCTCACCGATCGACAGCACAGGGTTCAGGCTGGACATGGGATCCTGAAACACCATGCCGACGTCGCGCCCCAGTTGGGGTGGACCGGCCAGGGACGGCCAGCGGATACTGCCGCGCACGCGGGCGTTGTCCGGCAACAGGCCGGCGACGGCCATCATGCTCACGCTCTTGCCAGAGCCAGTTTCGCCCAGCAGCGCCAACCGCCCACCCGGCGCCAGCGAAAAGCCGACGTCGCGCACCGCCACGACGGTCTGCCCGGCATCGGCAAAATCGACCGCGAGCTGCTGCACCTGCAGCAAGTCCAGCTCACTCACGGCTTGTGCCCGAAGGCGCCGGGCCTGGGAGCCGCACACGCCTCACTGGAGTACCTTCGCCTTGCGGCTGCGGTAGCGAGCGCCTTGGGAGCGGCCCGGCGGCGCTCATGCTGCCACCCGCTTGCCCGCCAGTGCTTCGTTGATGCCTTCGCCGACCAGGTTCACCGCCAGCACGGTGACGATGATGGCGATGCCAGGAATCGCCGACAGAAACGGAGCGGTGCGCAACACCGAACGCCCCTCGGCGATCATGCGGCCCCAGGTAATATGGTTCGGGTCACCCAGGCCCAGAAACGACAGTGCTGCCTCCACCAGGATGGCAGCGGCGACCACCACGGCCGCCAGGGTGATCACCGGCGGCAGGGCATTGGGCAACACCTGCTGAAAAGCGATCTGCATCGGCCGCATGCCCAGCACGCGGTAGGCATCGACAAAGTCGCGTCCACGCAGACTCAAAATCTCGGCACGCACCACCCGCGCCGGTCCGGTCCATGCACTCAGGGTGATGGCCAGCACCACGCTGCCCAGCGAAGGGCCCACCACACTGACGAGTGCCAGCGCCAGGATAAAGCCGGGCACCGCCTGAAACGCCTCCGTCAGGCGCATCAAAGCCTCGTCGGTGCGCCCGCCGGCAAAACCGGCGACGGTGCCAATCGCGGTACCCAGGCACAAGGCACCCCAAGCGGCGGCGGCGGCCACAATCAACGACGCGCTGGCGCCATGCAGCAGCGCTGCGAGCACACTGCGTCCGAGCCGATCCGTGCCCAGCGGGAAGGCGGCGTCGGCGAAAGGTTTCAGCAAGGCCGGGCCGACCATGGCCTGCGGGTCACCGGGCGACAGCAGCGGGGCCAGCAGCGCCGCCAGGATGATCGGCAACAGCAGGCACAAGCCGACCATGCCTTCGCGCGACGAGACAAAACGGCGCCACATCAGATAGAGCCCTACGAAACCACCACCCGCGGGTCCAGCTTGGCATACGCCAGGTCGACCAGCAGGTTGATCAGGATTACCAGCAAGGTCCCCGCCAGCACAATACCCAGCAATAGCGGCACATCGCGCTGCGTCACCGCCTCAAACGCCAGACGGCCCAGACCAGGGATGGCAAAGACACTCTCCACGACGACACTGCCACCCAGCATGGCAGCAGCCTGCAGTCCCAGCATGGTGATGACCGGCAGCAAGGCATTGCGCGCCACATGGCGCCACACAATGCGCTGGCGTGTGAGGCCTTTGGCACGTGCGGTGCGCACGTAGTCGCTGCGCCACGCCTCGACCATGCCGGCGCGCATCAGGCGCAGGTACAGGGCCAGGTACACCAGGCCCAGGGCCGAAGCCGGCAGAACCAGGTGCCAGGCAACGTCCAGCACATGGTCCAGACCGGCGCGCGGCTCGCCGATAGTGGCAATGCCACCCAGCGGAAACCAGCTCAGCTTGACGGCAAACGCCACAATCATCATCAGGCCAAGCCAGAAGCCGGGCGCGGCGTACAGGGCCAGCGACAACCATGACAACCAGCGGTCGCGCCAGGACTGCGGGCG
>JAJAZK010000519.1 GCA_026785765.1 Rhodoferax sp.
CACCCGGCACCAGTGCCGCCGCGTCCGCTGGAATCGCGGCGCGCGCGTCGACGATGGCGGCAACCTCGATGCCGACACTGCGCATGTCGGCGGCAACCTCGTAGGCCGAGCTGTTGTTGGTAAACAGCACCGCACGCCGTCCGGGGCGCACCGCATAACGGTGGATATAGGTCTGTACCGCCGAGGCCAGCATCACGCCGGGCCGGTCGTTGTCGTGAAACACCAGTGGCCGCTCGAGCGCGCCGGTGGCGATCACCACCTGCAGTGCGCGCACACGCCAGCTGCGCTGGAAGATGCCAGGTGTAGAAGGTGCGCGTTCGGTCACTAGCACCAGGTTGGCCTCGCGATAGGCCCATGCGCAGGCCTGGCTCAGGCGCGTGACGTTCGCCATCGCGTCGAGTTCGGCAGCAGCTGCGTTCACCCATTCGATAGCAGAGCGCCCGTCGATTTGCTCTTTGCGGCCCAGCAGGCTGCCGCCGGGCTCGGTTCCGTCGTCGGCCAGCAGCACCCGGGCGCCCGTGCGCCCTGCGCTGAGGGCCGCCATCAGCCCGGCGGGGCCGGCGCCGACCACCAGCACGTCGCAGTGCCAGTGCCGCGTCTCGTAGGTTCCGACCACGCGGTCGGCGTCCGGCGCAAACGACAGGCCAGCCGCGCGCCGGATGTGCGGCTCGTAGACCTGCCAGTTCGGCCACATGAAGGTCTTGTAATAAAAGGCCGCTGGCAGCATGCGCGCAAACAACTGGTTCAGTGCGAGCAGGTCGAAGCGGGCCGATGGCCAGCAGTTGACGGAGCGGGCCTGCAGCCCGTCGCGCAGCAGCACGGTCGTAATGGGCTGGCTGCCAGACTGGTGGTCGCCCAGCAGTTCGACGAACGAGGACGGCTCTTCCTGGCCGGCGCCGGTAATGCCGCGCGGGCGGTGGTATTTGAAGCTGCGAGCGGTGAGCCGCTCGCCGTGGGCCAGCAGCGCCGATGCGAGCGTGTCGCCCGCGCAACCGGTGTAGTTGCGGCCGTTGAAGGTGAACGCGATGGTGCGCGCGCGGTCGATGCGACCGCCCTGGTCCAGCCGCATGGATTCAGCGGCCATCGTCGCTCCTGGGCAGGAATTGGTGCGTCATGGTGTCGCGCCGCAGCACGGTCCAGGCGCCGCAGCCGCGCGCGTGCCACCATTTCTCGTCCACGGCTCCGAGCGGATTGGAGGGCACCGTCAGGTAATCGACCCAGGCCTCATCGGACAGCGCCGACGGGTCTAGCGGCCGGCGCATACGGGCCGGACCGCCGTGGATGAACTCGGACTCGTTGCGTTCGCCGCAGTGTGGGCAGGTAATCAGCAGCATGGTTCGTGGCGGTCAGCGGGCGGTGGTCGTACCGCTCTCCAGCACAAAGTCGAGGTGGCGGAAACGCTCAAGTGAAAACGGCTCGATCAGTGGATGCGGCTCGTCCTTGGCAATCAGGTGTGCCAGCGTGTAGCCGCCCGCCGGGACGGCCTTGAAGCCGCCCCACCATCCGGCGGATACATACAGCCCGCCGATCGGTGTCCTGGAAACGATGGGCGAGGCATCGTGGGCAATGTCGAGTGTGCCGCCCCATTGCCGCATCAGCTTGAGGCGCTTGAATGCCGGGAACAGCTCCAGCATGGCGACCACCGCATCCTCGAACACCGACTGCTTGATGTCGCGCCTGAAGGATAGCCCGAGGTCGTTGGCGCCGCCGATGATGAGCTCGCCACGGTCCGACTGGATGATGTAGACGCCAATGTCGGGGCAGTTGACGATCACGTCGATGAGCGGCTTGACCGGCTCCGAGACGAACGCGGTGAGGTTGATGGTCTTGACCGGCAGGCGCAGCCCGACGGTCTCGGTCAGGGTGGTGGTGTGGCCAGAGACCACCACCGCCACCTTGGGCGCACGTACGGTGCCACGCGTTGTCTCAACGCCGCAAATGCGGCCGTCCGGGCCGCGCAGCAGTGCCGTTACCGCGGTGTTCTGGTGCATCTCGACGCCCTGGTCGTCGGCCGAGCGTGCGAAGCCCCAGGCCACGGCGTCGTGTCGGCAGGTGGCAGCGTCCGGGTGCAGCATGCCACCCACGATCGGCAGGCGCGAGTCCGGCCCGCCGCCGGTGAGCGACGGGATGCGCTGTCGTACCTCCTCCACGCTCAGTGATTCGTAGGTGGAGCCGTGGTTGTGCATATTGAGCATGCGCCGGCGCAGGTCCCGCATCTTCGGCGAGGACTGCACGATGTCGATCATGCTGCGCTTGGAGTACATCAGGTTGAAGTTGAGCTCGCGCGTGAGGTCGTCAAACAGGGACACCGACTTGACGTAGAACGGGATGCTCTCGTCGCGCAGGTAGTTGGAGCGGATGGTGACCGTGTTGCGCGCGATGTTGCCGCCGCCCAGCCAGCCGCGCTCGAGTACCGCCACATTGGTGATACCGTGGTTGCGCGCAAGGTAATGCGCTGTCGCCAGGCCATGCCCGCCAGCGCCGATGATGATGACGTCGTATTCGGCCTTGAGCGGCGGGCTGCGCCAGGCGCGCTGCCAGTTCTGGTGGTGCGTCAGCGCGTTGCGCGCCAGGGACCAGAGCGAATAACGTTCCATGGATACGGCCAGGCCTTCAGTGCTTGCGCGCCGGCTGCCGGGGGCGGCCTGCAGCAAGCAAAGGAAACGGATATCCTGCGCACAGTTTAATTCGCAGGACGGGATGTGCAGGATGCAGGATGAAGCGGTGCGGACGGCGGGACAATTGGTATTTTCCTTGGTCGGTCGCGAGGACATGAAGTCGCTCATGGCACGCAACAACCGTGCCGGGTTGCGGCATCTGGCCGGTCACGTCGCAGCCTTGCTCGCCCTGGGTGCCGTGGTGGCCTGGACCGGCGACAGCTGGCTGCAGTGGCCGGCAATGTTTGTGCTCGGCATCGCTATCACGCACCTGTTCGCGCCGCAGCACGAATGCGCCCACTATTCTGCCTTTCGCACGCGCCGGATCAATGAGGTGGTGGCCTGGGTGTGCGGGCTGCTGATCATGGTGCCGCAGATCCATTTCCGCTACGAGCACACCGACCACCACACCTACACCAACCTGCCGGATCGGGACCCGCAGCATATTCCCCTGCCGCGCAGCATTGGCGCCTACCTGTGGTACCTGAGCGCCATCCCTTATTGGTGGAGCAGTTGGAGCGGCCTGGCGCGTCGCAGCTTCGGGCGCTTCACGCCGCAGGAGCTGGGTTTCATTCCGCCAGGGCAGCGCGGGGCGGTGGTGTGGGAAGCCCGCCTGATGTCGCTGGTTTATGTCGGCGTGGCGGCGCTGGTCGTGGCCGGCTGGCACGCGCCGTTGTACTACTGGTTCCTGCCACTGCTGCTCGGGCAACCGGTGATGCGCTTCATCCGCATGACCGAACACGTGGGCCGCCCGACCGTGATCGACCCGTTGCGCAACACGCGCACCACGCAAGTGGGCTGGCCGTGGCGGTTGCTGGCCTGGAACATGAACTTCCACGCCGAGCACCACCTCGCGCCGCAGATGCCTTACCACGCCTTGCCCCGCTTGCGCAGCCTGTTGAACGGCCGCATTCCGGTGCGCGACGGTTATCGGGGTGGGCACCGCGAAATTCGGGCCGAAATGAAGGCCTGGCGCGACGCGCATTGAGCGGGCGATTGCCGTCGAGCGGGTGACGGCGCGGGCCAGGCCGACAGTGCTGGCGCTCATTCCAGGCCTGCTTGCGTTGTGGGCACATGGTCCTCGACCCAGCGCGCGCAGGCCAACAGGTGCTCGTCACCGCGCATGGCGCCGATCAATTGCACGCCAATTGGCAAGCCGGTCGCGCCGCGACCCAGCGGCAAGCTGACCGTGGGTACACCGAGCAAGGTCCACATGCGGCTGAACAGCGGGTCGCCGGTGGCGCCCAGGCCGGCAGGCGCCTCGCCAACTGCGCTGGGAGCCAGCAGCACATCCCAGCGCGAACGCCAGTCGGCAAATTCGCGCTTTGCGGCCGCGCCTGTTTCCAGCGCGGCGACGTACTCGTCACGTGTCAGCGCCATCCCATCGGCCAGCAACTGGCGCAGCTGCGGGCTCAGCGCGTCGTGGTGCCGGTCGCACTCAAAGGCCAGGCTATGCGCCGCCTCAAAAGCCATGATGGTCTTGTGCACCTGTGCCAGTCCGGCAAAGTGCGTTGGCAGGTCCGCCGCGCCGACCGATGCGCCCTGTGCGGACAGTTGCCGGGCTACCGAATCCAGCGCTTGCTGGCAGTCCGGCACTGCCTGATCCCACCAAGGGGTGTGGCACAGGCCGACGCGCAAAGCGGTCGTGCTGCAGGCGGCATCGACGGCATGCTGCTCGCCCAACAAGGCCCAGCGCAGCCATTGCGCGTCGATGACGCTGCGTGTCAGGCTGCCCAGTGAGTCGAACGAGGCGGCGAAGGGCTTGATGCCGGCCAGGCTGAACTCGCCCAAGCTTGACTTGTAGCCGGTCACGCCGCAGAACGATGCCGGCCGCGTCACCGAGGCTGCGGTCTGGGTGCCAAATCCCGCTGGCACCATGCGATCTGCCACAGCGGCAGCGGAGCCACTCGACGAGCCGCCGGGCGTGTGTTGCAGGCGATGCGGATTGGCGGTTGGTCCGGGCGCGAAATAGGCGAATTCGGTGGTCACGGTCTTGCCGAGCACCAGCGCACCGGAGCGCCGTGCCAGTGCCACACACGAAGCGTCCGCGTCAGGGCGGCGGCCTCGGTAAATGGGCGACCCGCATTCGGTCGGCATGTCGACCGTGTCGATGATGTCCTTGACTGCAATCGGCACGCCGTGCAACGGCCCGCGCGCGGGCAACCTGTCTGCCGCCTGTGCCGCGGCGATCGCCATGGTTGGATCGAGCCAGGCCCAGGCATGCACGTGCGGCTCTCGTGCAGCGATGCGCTCCAGGCAGGATTGCACCAGATCGACCGAGCGCAAGCGGCCCTCGCGTATCGCCTGCGCAGCGGCAAACAGGCCGAGGGTATGTGCTTCGCTCATACGATTACCTCCGCACTGCGTGCTGCGGTGCGAGCTTGCTTGGGAGCGGCCCGGCGGCGCTCACTGGAGCACCTTCGCCTGACGGCTGCGGTAGCGAGCGCCTTGGGAGCGGCCCGGCGGCGCTCATCGAAATACCTTCGCCTGACGGCTGCGGTAGCGAGCGCCTTGGGAG
>JAJAZK010000520.1 GCA_026785765.1 Rhodoferax sp.
CACCATCAACGGCCTGGGCGAGCGCGCCGGTAACTGCTCCCTGGAAGAGGTCGTGATGGCCGTGAAGACGCGCCAGGACTACTTCGGGCTGGAAATGGGCATCGACACCCAGCACATCCTGGCAGCAAGCCGCATGGTCAGCCAGACCACCGGTTTTGTGGTTCAACCCAACAAGGCAGTGGTCGGTGCGAATGCCTTTGCCCATGCCTCCGGCATCCACCAGGACGGCGTGCTCAAGGCCCGCGACACCTACGAAATCATGCGCGCCGAAGACGTGGGCTGGTCTGCCAACAAGATCGTGCTGGGCAAGCTCAGTGGGCGCAACGCATTCAAGCAGCGCCTGGTCGAACTGGGTGTTTCGATGGAAAGCGAGGCTGACACCAATACGGCGTTTGCCCGCTTCAAGGAACTGGCCGATCGCAAAAGCGAGATCTTCGACGAGGACATCCTGGCGCTCGTGAGTGACGAGAGCGTCAGCCATGAGAACGAGCAATACGGTTTCGTGTCGCTGGCGCAACAGAGCGAAACCGGCGAGCGGCCACATGCAACGATTGTTTTCACCGTCGCTGGCAAGGAAGTGCGCGGTACCTCCGAGGGCAACGGTCCGGTCGACGCGTCGCTGAAGGCGATCGAAACCCATGTGCACAGTGGTGCAGAAATGGTGCTGTATTCGGTGAACGCCATCAGCGGCTCCACGGAGAGCCAGGGCGAGGTGACGGTGCGACTGCAGGACAGCGGGCGCATCGTCAATGGGGTCGGCGCCGATCCGGACATCGTCGTGGCTTCGGCCAAGGCTTATCTCAGCGCGCTGAACAAGCTGCACAACAAGGCAGAGCGGGTAGCGGCGCAAGGCTGAAAGGCCGATTTGCAGGGTGAAGGCCGTGTTGTTTTGCTGTCAACATTAAAAAGAGGTTGCAAGTACTTGATCTTGCAATATTTTTTGACTAGACTCGGGCCTTCCGGGTGCGGCAAGAGTGAGCCCTCCCGCAGTTTCCCATTTAGAACCGAGGTGCCAATTGACTCTGTCCGCCCGCCTCTTGGTGTTTTCCCTGTTTCTGATGGCACTGTCCGGCCCGGTCGCCTACGCTAAGACTCGCAGTACCGAGGCGTCCAAACCCACCCGCAGCACGACGGCAGTGAAACGCAAGTCGGCCAAGCCGCCGGTTGTGGTCAAACGCAAACGGACCGCAGCGCCAGTCGCCGCGGTATTGTCGTTCGGGCAGGTCGCGGGTCTGCATGGACGAACCGATCCACTCGATCTCAAATCCAGCGTGGCGCTTGTGATCGACCAGGACACCCATGAGGTGCTGTTCAGCAAGAACGATCAGGCGGTGTTGCCAATTGCCTCCTTGACAAAATTGATGACTGGCCTGGTTATCAGTGAGGCCAAGTTGCCGATGGACGAGATGGTCGTGATCACGCAGGCCGACGTGGACACCGAAAAAGGCAGCCGTTCGCGGCTCAAGGTCGGAACCGAATTGTCCCGCGGTGAACTGATGCACCTGGCCCTGATGTCCAGCGAGAACCGTGCCGCCCATGCCTTGGGGCGTACCTATCCCGGGGGCCTGGCGGTTTTTGTTGATCTGATGAACGATAAGGCACGCCAATTGGGGATGCGTGGTACCCGTTATGTCGAGCCCACCGGCCTGTCCAGCAAGAACCAGTCTAGCGCACAGGATCTGGCCGTGCTGGTGAACGCGGCCCACGCCGAGCCAAGCCTGCGCCAACTGTCGACGTCCAGCCACCATCAGGTGGAGGTCGGCAGCCGCACCCTGCAGTTCAACAACACGAACCGGCTGGTGAACAACCCGACCTGGCAAATTGGCCTGCAAAAGACCGGTTACATCTCGGAGGCTGGCCGTTGCCTTGTGATGCAGACCACTATCGCCGGTCGGCAGTTGATCATGGTGTTTTTGGACTCGGCGGGTAAACTCAGCCGGCTGGGTGACGCGGAGCGAGTGCGGAGCTGGGTCGAAGCCATCTCACCGATCAAGCCACGCTCCTGAAGCGCGGGCAGCACAGGCATCAATCGCGGCTGGTTCCAGCCACAAAACCCAAGGTGTTGGAGATCTCGTGGGCGGTGGCCCGCAGTTTGGCCAACCAGCTGTCATCGAGTAGGCTCGCCGGTGCAGATATCGATAAACCCGCCAGCAGTTTTCCCTGGTCATCGTAGATCCCGCAGGCCATACAGCGTACCCCGAGTTCGAGTTCCTCGTTGTCGTGTGCATAGTGCATTTGCCTTACTTTGGACAACTCGCGCTCAAGAACCGATAGCTGTGTGATGCTGTTGCGGGTTTGTCCGTGCAGCCCGGTGCGCGTGGCATAGGTACGCACACGCGCTGCGTCGTCCACTGACAGGAACAGTTTGCCAACCGAAGTCAGGTGCAGCGGCGCCCGTCCCCCGATGGCTCGTACCACCTGCATGCCCGAGCGTTCGCTGTATGCGCGTTCGATGTAGACAATCTCGTCGCCCTGGCGCACACTCAGGTTGACCGGTTGCTGGATGCGGTTGTGCAATGCGCGCATCGGCGCCAGCGCTGCGTCACGCACATTGAGCCTTCCCTTGACTAGGTTGCCCAGTTCCAGCAAGCGCATACCGAGCCGGTAACTGCCGGGCTGGGCACGTTCCACATATCGCCCGATTGCCAAGTCGTTCAAGATCCGGTGCGCGGTCGAGGGGTGCAGGCCGGTTTTCTCGCTGATGTCCTTGAGTGAAATCGCGTCTGCGCGCGAGGCCAGCATATCGATCAAGCTGAACATGCGTTCGATTACCTGCACCGCCGGGGTGTCGACGTGGCCAGACTCTTTTCTCCTCATGCGCCGGTTTCTGCCATTGCAAGGTTCTGCAGCGCGCCCGACCGTGGCTGGTCCTGCCACTGCCCGTGCACCAGAATCTGCTGCGGATGAAAGCGCGCCTTGTAATTCATCTTCGGGCTTTGCGCGATCCAGTAGCCCAGGTACACGTGCGGCAGGCCGAGCTTGCGCGCCTGCTGAATCTGCCACAGGACGCTGTAGGTACCGTAACTGGCCCGGCGCTGCGGATCGTAATAGGTGTAGACCGCAGAAATCCCGTCTTCGAGCACGTCGAGTATCGAGACAATGCGCAAGGCCCCGGGGCCGCCGTCTGGCCGTGTTTCGCGAAACTCGACCAGACGCGAGTTAACCCGGCTCTGCAGCAGGAACTGGGTGTACTGTTCGATACTATCCTGGTCCATGCCACCGCCTGCGTGGCGTCCGTTCTGGTAACTCAAATACAGCTCGTAGTGCTCCGACACGAAGCACAGGCGCGTCACCCTGGCCTGCAGTGTGGCGTGGCGCGCCCAAGCCCGGCGCTGGCTTCGGTCGGGCGCAAAGTTGCCGACCTTGACGCGCAGCGGCGTACAGGCCTGGCAACCATCACAATGCGGCCGGTAGGTGAACAGTCCGCTGCGCCGGAAACCCTGACTGACCAGTTCTGAATAGGTGGCGTTGTTGATCAGGTGGCTGGGAGTGGCCACCTGAGAGCGCGCCTGCTTGCCGCCAAGATAACTGCAAGGGTAGGGCGCCGTCGCGTAAAACTGCAGGGTCTGTAGGGGTAGATCCTTGAGATGTGTCACGGTTGCAAGGGCGTTACAGGCGTTAGATACGTCCAGTATAGGGGCAGGAATTTCCAATCTGGGGCGGGCAATTGCATGGCCTTGGTCACGATTTCCAGGAAGTCGCAGCGCGCCATTTCCCGCGCGCCCAGCGAGGCCAGATGGCCGGTGTTCTGCTGGCAATCAATGTGGGTGATGCCATGTTGCCGGCAAAACACGATCAGCGCGCTCAGGGCAATCTTGGAAGCATCGCTGCGTCGGCTGAACATGGATTCGCCAAACACCGCCCCACCCAGCGCCACGCAATACAGACCACCCACCAGTTCATCGTCGATCCATGTCTCCACACTGTTTGCATAACCGGCGCGGTGCAGGGCCAGATAGGCTTGCTGCATCTGCGGCAGGATCCAGGTGCCGCTGCCGCTGCCAGCGCGCGGCTCGGCACACTGCGCGATAACCTCGGCGAAGGCCGTATCAAAGCGCACTTCGCAACGCTCCGACGCTTGAGCACGGCGCAAGGTCTTGCGCAAAGATGGCCGCAGCCGGAAGTCGGCCACCGCCAGCACCATGCGCGGGTCCGGGCTCCACCACAAAATCGGCTGGCCGTCGCTGAACCACGGAAAGATACCGCGGCCATACGCAAGGCGCAGGCTTGCCACATCCAGTGCACCACCTGCGGCCAGCAAACCCGGGGCTCCAGAGTCATGTCCCAGGGACCGCGCGACTGGCGGAAAAGCCTCACCAGGCTCCAGCCAGGGCAGTGTCGGGGTCCGCAGTTTGCGCATCGTGCGACTGACTGTATCCGACTGCGCCCAGCAGGTAGAATACGGCCACGTCGGGGCGTAGCGCAGCCTGGTAGCGCATCTGGTTTGGGACCAGAGGGTCGAAGGTTCGAATCCTTTCGCCCCGACCACCTTCTTGAATCGTCAGCCACGCTCTCTATCTCTGCCCGTAGCTCAGTTGGATAGAGCATCAGCCTTCTAAGCTGAATGTCGGGGGTTCGATCCCCTCCGGGCAGACCAATCTGCGTCAGCCGTCGTACCGCTCAGGATCAGCGTGGAATCTGAAACTCCAGCGGCCCGCCATCACACATGCCGTCGGACAGGATCAGTACCTGGTAGCTACTCTGCCTTTGTGCGATCACCGTGATGGCCTCCGGTTTGATCTCCCGGTCGCAGGCGCGCAGCCGCACTTGGCTGACGTCCAGCGCCGCCAGCATTTTTGCTTGCACTGTCCTGGGGCCGCCACGCCCATCCCACCACAACACGGTCCAGCCGAGGTTCTGGTTGGAAGCGCTGTCGTCCGGCCCCGCAAGCAGGAGGAAACCGTCTTCAACCGCAACCATGTCGCGCAAGCCACGACCTTCACCCAGTGCGATCCGAGTGACTGTGGGCCTGGGGTCGCCACCGCCAAAGAGCGCCTCGGTATCGACCGCCAGTACCAGCCCTGCACCGTCCAGGGCCGGGCCGCGAAAACCAAAGTACAGGCGTCCGGCCTTGACTGCCAAGCCTTCGATGTTGACGCCCTGTTGTCCAGCGAGCCTGGGGGCTGCGGGTGGGTCGGAGCCAAGGCATTTGCCATCCCCGACATGGCCTTTCAGCTCTGGCAGAGTTTGCAGGATGGCCCATAACCGATCCGTATCCGCATAACCCGCCAACGCCGCGTTGGGAGCACCGGGAGGAACGCGTGCACCCCGGCCCGTTGCCGGGTCTACACGAAACCGGACGACGCGCCGACTATCTGCATTGCTTTTGCAGTCTGATCGCTTGGCCGAGTGCGAGCCGGTGACGTAGAAGTATGTCCCGTCGGTCGCTGCGCCTTCGGCGTCGAGTTCGCCAGTATCGGCACGCAGCGCGACCACTTCCTTGTGCGCCAGCATGGAGCCGGCGCCGAGGGTAGCGTAGCGCGCCTCCACGCCTTCATCAAAGGCGACCAGGCACACGCGTTCCTTTGTCGTGCTCAGGTTGCACGCGATTCCGCTGACCGACCGACGCGTCGCGCCTTCCTTCTTCTTGAACTCGAATCCCGCGCTGCTTTCCCAAACACCACCGACCGGTTGAATCGTCGGCTGCGCCTGCGCCCAAGGCAGCGTCAGCGCCATCAAAAGGGTGGCGCTGCCAACGGCTCGGACCACGCGGCCCAAATAGGAGGTCGCCATTCCAATGAAGTCAGGAGCTATGGATGGCGATGTTCTTGAATTGTCCAGTGGCGATTTTCTTTTCCCACTCAGCCGGGCCGGTGATGTGGGCGCTGGTGCCGCCGCTATCGACGGCAACCGTCACCGGCATGTCCACTACGTCAAACTCGTAGATTGCCTCCATGCCCAGATCGGGAAAACCGACCACTTTGGCGGATTTGATCGCCTTGCTGACCAGGTAAGCGGCGCCACCGACTGCCATCAGGTAAGCGCTCTTGTGTTTGCGGATGGCTTCGATGGCCGTCGGACCACGTTCGGCCTTGCCGATCATGCAGATCAGGCCGGTTTCGCCCAGCATCATCTCAGTGAATTTGTCCATGCGGGTGGCAGTGGTCGGGCCGGCCGGGCCCACCGCTTCATTGCGCACCGGGTCGACCGGGCCTACGTAATAAATGGTGCGGTTGGTGAAGTCCACCGGCAACGGCTCGCCCCTGGCCACCATATCCTGGATGCGTTTGTGCGCGGCGTCGCGCCCGGTCAGCATCTTGCCCGAGAGAAGTAGCGTGTCTCCGGCCTTCCAACTGGCGATCTCGGCGCGGGAAAGGGTATCCAGGTCCACCTTGCGGCTTTTTTTGTAGTCCGGTGCCCAGTGCACGTCTGGCCACAGGCTGAGCGGCGGCGCTGCCAGGTAGGTAGGGCCACTGCCATCCATCACGAAATGCGCATGGCGGGTGGCGGCGCAATTCGGGATCATCGCGACCGGCTTGCCAGCGGCGTGGGTTGGGTACATGTTGATCTTGACATCCAGCACGGTAGTAAGGCCGCCGAGGCCTTGCGCGCCGATGCCCAGGGCATTGACCTTTTCGAACAGCTCGATGCGCAACTCCTCGAGTTTGTTGCCCGGTCCGCGCTGGAGCAACTCGTACATGTCGATATCTTCCATCAACGCCTGTTTTGCCAGCAGAACCGCCTTTTCCGCCGTGCCGCCAATGCCGATGCCGAGCATCCCTGGCGGGCACCATCCAGCACCCATGGTTGGTACCGTCTTGAGCACCCAGTCCACTACCGAGTCAGATGGGTCGAGCATCACGAGCTTGGATTTGTTCTCGGAGCCGCCACCCTTGGCCGCCACGGTGATGTCGAGCTTATTGCCGGCGACGATCTCTACATGGACCACGGCGGGTGTGTTGTCCCCCGTGTTCTTGCGCGCAAACTGCGGGTCGGCCACGATGGATGCGCGCAAGCGGTTGTCCGGGTCGTTGTAGGCTTGCCGCACCCCCACATTGACGGCGTCTTCCAGGGAGCCGCCAAATCCCTCAAAGCGCACGTCCATCCCTATTTTCAGGAACACGTTGACGATTCCCGTGTCCTGGCAAATCGGTCGATGGCCCTCGGCGCTCATGCGCGAGTTGGTCAGGATCTGTGCAATCGCATCTTTCGCCGCCGGGCTCTGCTCGCGGGTGTAGGCGCGCGCAAGGTGTGCGATGTAGTCGGCCGGATGGTAATAGCTGATGAACTGCAGCGCGGCGGCAACTGATTCGATCAGGTCAGCCTGGCGGATGCGGGTAGTAGTCATGTGTTTTGGCCCTAAAAATTGCGTGGTGTTGAAGCGAGCCCCGACCGCGGAGCTACCGGAACCAGATCAAGGTCATGAGGCCGAACAGCGGCAGCAGGATAAGGGTTGACCACGCCATGTAGCCGAAAAAGCTGGGCATCGCAACTCCGCGGCTTTCGGCAATCGCCTTGACCATCAGGTTGGGTGCGTTGCCTATGTACGAGTTGGCGCCCATGAACACTGCCCCGGCGGAAATGGCCGCGAGCGTCGATGCGTATGTTGTCATCAGGGCTACCGGGTCGCCGCCGGCCGTATTGAAGAAGACCAGGTAGGTTGGCGCATTGTCCAGAAACGAGCTCAACGCCCCGGTGGCCCAGAAGTACATCGCCGGGTCCGGGGAGCCGTCGGGCCGTGTGACCGCGCCAACGATGGCACCAAACGGTCCTTCAATTCCGGCTTTGAGCATGGCGATTACCGGAATGATCGTCAAGAAGATGCCGGCAAACAGCTTCGCCACTTCCTGCATGGGTGCCCACGAGAATTCGTTGTCCGCATGCACTTTTGTCGGTGTCCACCTGAGCGATACCAGTGTCACGACGATCAGGCCGGCGTCCCGCAACAGGTGGGGTAGTCCGACCGGATTGCCCAGTATCGTTATCGTGATCGGCGACTTCCAGAATCCGCTCATCAGCACCAGGCCGACGATGGCAGCCAGCAGGAGAAAGTTTCCTGCCCCTTCAAACTGCACGCGCCGGCTATCTGGCGTCGGATCGATCGGGAGGATTTCTTCCCGGCGGTGGTAGTGCCACCAGTCGAGAAGGTAAAACAGCCCAAGCAGCGTGCCGATAAGGAACAGCGTCTGCTGGAACAGATGCTGCACCGTCCAGAAGAAATCAACGCCCTTGAGAAAACCCAGAAACAAGGGCGGGTCACCCAGCGGCGTCAGGGAGCCCCCGGCGTTGGACACAATGAATATGAAGAAGATGACGATGTGCACCTTGTGTACACGGTTGTCGTTCGCCCGAATCAGCGGTCGAATCATCAACATCGAGGCGCCGGTAGTCCCCATCAGGCTCGCCAATACCGCACCGATTGCCAGCAGGGATGTGTTCAGGGCGGGACTGCCATGCAGGTTGCCCTTGATGAAGATGCCCCCGGCGACCGTGAACAGCGCGGTCAGCAGGAGGATGAACGGGATGTACTCGGCTATCGCCGCATGGCCCAGGCTGCCTGCCGCCGCCGATGCCCCAAACATCAGCGCGAACGGCAACAGGAATGCCAAGGACCACGCCGCCGCGATTTTGCCGAAGTGGCGATGCCAAAAAAACGGCGTCAGCAGGGGCAGCAAAGCGATGGATAACAAGAGACCGGCAAATGGCAACGCCCAAATCACATGCAATTGGCGACCTTCAAATTCAGCGGCGTGGGCGGGCAGGCCAAGCGCCAGGGCTATCAGCAGTGCCAGAAGGAGCCGTGCCACGTCCCGGGTTTTAAGCATGTGGGTAATTGTTTGCGATGTTGCTGTCCTGATCCCTTGACAGATCAGTGCTTGGCGCTCTGGCCGTGTTCCATAAGGCGGTCGGTCAGGGCAATTGCCAGGGCCGAGAGCAGAAAAACAACGTGGATGATGGTCTGCCACATCAGCACCTTGACGTCGTAATTGGCGGCGTTGATGAAGGTCTTGAGCAGGTGGATCGACGAGATGCCGATGATCGCTGTGGCCAGCTTCACCTTGAGTACCGAGGCGTTGACGTGGCTGAGCCACTCGGGCTGGTCCGGATGTTCCGCCAGGTTCATGCGGCTTACAAAGGTCTCGTAACCACCCACGATCACCATGATCAGCAGGTTGGAGATCATCACTACGTCGATCAGCGCGAGCACCACCAGCATGATCACGGTTTCGTTCAGCGCCGTGATCTGGAAGTCTGTCTTGTAGCCGATACTCGAAACCAGGGCCTGCAAGGAGGCCTGGTTGCCGAACGCGGCCTCCAGCAGGTGCACAAGTTCGACCCAGAAATGGAACACGTACACCGCCTGGGCTGCGATCAGTCCCAGGTAGAGTGGCAGTTGCAGCCAGCGGCTGGAAAATATGAAGGCTGAAATCGGGCTGAGCTTGGGACGTTTTTTTTGCTGCGGTTCGTTCATGCGGGTGGCGGTATGGTGGGATGATCGCGAATAATTGTAGGTGTCCGGCTGTGCGCCGAATCGCAATATGCTGATCCAGTGCCGCGGGGCGTTACTGAATAGTTAGTGCGGTGCCGAAGAGTGCGCTCTGTGGCGGTCAAGAATAAAACCTGAGAGGAGAGCAAGCAATGAATGCGATTGAATCGGTCCTGATCGAGAACCGGGTGTTTGCACCCAACGCGGTGGCGGCGGCGGCGGCGCGTATCTCCGGCATGTCGGCATACGACGCCTTGTGCGCCGAGGCGGAGCGGGACTTCGAGGGCTTCTGGGAGCGTCTGGCGCGTGCCAACCTGGTCTGGAGCAAACCGTTTACAAAGGTCCTTGACGAGTCCAACGCGCCGTTCTACAAGTGGTTTGAGGACGGTGAACTCAACGCCAGCGCAAATTGCCTGGACAAACATATGGGTACACCCGTCGAGCACAAGACGGCGGTGATTTTCGAGGCCGACGACGGTGCCGTCACCAGGACCAGCTACCGTGAACTGTTGTCGCGCGTCAGCCAGTTTGCCAACGCGCTGCTGGCCGACGGAATAGGCAAGGGTGATCGGGTGCTTATCTACATGCCGATGACGCTTGAAGGGGTGATTGCCATGCAGGCCTGTGCCCGCATCGGTGCCACTCACAGCGTGGTATTTGGAGGTTTTTCCGCCAAGGCCTTGCATGAACGCATCATTGACGCCGGCGCAGTAGCCGTGATCACTGCCAACTACCAGCGCCGCGGCGGCAGGGAACTGCCACTAAAGGCCATCGTGGACGAAGGCTTGGCGATGGGCGGTTGTGAAACGATCAAAACGGTATTTGTCTACCAACGCACCGCTAACCCCTGCAATATGGTGGCGGGACGCGACAAAACCTTTGCCGAGGCGCTCGCCGGGCAAAGTGACAACTGCCCGGCGCTCGCCGTGGGTGCCGAACATCCCCTGTTTGTGTTGTATACGTCAGGCTCTACCGGCAAGCCCAAAGGCGTGCAGCACTCGACCGGCGGTTATCTGCTGTGGGCAAAGCTCACCATGGACTGGACCTTTGACCTTCAGCCTTCGGACGTGTTCTGGTGCACCGCCGATATCGGCTGGATCACCGGACACAGTTATGTCGCATACGGGCCTCTGGCCGCCGGCGCCACCCAGATCATTTACGAGGGTGTGCCCACTTTCCCGAACGCGGGCCGGTTCTGGCAGATGATCGAGCGCCACCAATGCACCATCTTCTACACGGCACCGACAGCGATCCGCTCCCTGATCAAGGCAGCCGAGAGTGATGCCAATGTGCACCCGGCGCGTTCCAATCTCGGCAGCCTGCGTATCCTCGGGTCAGTGGGAGAGCCAATCAATCCGGAAGCCTGGATGTGGTATTACCGCAATGTCGGCGGCGAGCGTTGCCCGATTGTCGACACCTTCTGGCAGACCGAGACCGGCGGCCACATGATCACGCCGCTGCCCGGCGCGACACCATTGGTTCCTGGCAGCTGTACCTTGCCGCTGCCCGGCATCATGGCCGCAATCGTGGACGAAGCCGGCCACGACATCGCCAATGGCACCGGCGGTCTCCTTGTTGTCAAGCGCCCCTGGCCGTCGATGATTCGTACCATCTGGAATGACCCGGAGCGGTTCAAGAAGGCGTACTTTCCCACCGAGATGGGCGGCAAGTTGTACCTTGCCGGTGATGGAGCAGTGCGCAGCGCCGACCGGGGTTACTTCCGTATCACCGGGCGCATCGACGACGTGCTCAACGTCTCCGGCCATCGCCTGGGAACCATGGAAATCGAGTCGGCCCTGGTTTCGCACACCGTGCTAGTCGCAGAAGCGGCCGTGGTGGGCCGCCCGGACGATCTCACAGGGGAGGCTGTGTGCGCGTTTGTGGTGCTCAAAGGGGCGCGGCCGACCGGGGACGCCGCCGCCGCCATGGCTAAGGAATTGCGCGATTGGGTTGCCAAGGAAATCGGCCCGCTAGCCAAACCGAAAGACATCCGTTTTGCCGAGAACCTGCCAAAAACCCGCTCCGGCAAAATCATGCGACGACTGTTACGTTCCGTCGCCAAGGGCGAGGCGGTGACGCAGGACACTTCCACCCTGGAGAATCCGGCGATTCTGGACCAACTCGGCCAGGCCTGGTAGAGGTTTTGTCCGTTCCGTTCGGTAGCAAAAAGGCCCGTAATTGCGGGCCTTGGCTGTTGACGAATGTCAGCGTAGCCTTTACTTGAGGCCCAGAATCCAGGCGGCGAGTTTTTTGGCGTCTGCGTCATTGACCTGGGTGTTGGCCGGCATTGCAACTGCCCCAAACACGCCAGAGCCACCCTTGATGATCTTGGCGGCCAGTTTGTCGACGGCGTCCTTCTGACCAGCGTACTTGTTGGCGACCTCTTTGTAGGCCGGGCCAACAAGTTTGCGTTCGAGCGCGTGGCAGGACATGCAGTTCTTTGCCGTGGCCAAAGCCTGGTCGGCAAAGGCCGGTGTACCAACGACAGTCGCAGCAAAGACCGCAAGTCTGGCGAACGTGGCAAATTTCATCATGATCTCTCTCGTTCGGTTACAGTCAAACAACGCGATTGTAGTGACGGCGGTTGACCCGCATTGTCAAAAAGTGTTTCCGAAACCTGGGAGCCTGCATGTATTTTCTGGGACTTGGAATCGCCCTGCTGGCGATGAAATATTTTGAGATCGGGCCAGTCGCCGTCTGGAGCTGGTGGTGGGTTATGGCGCCATTCGTACTGGCCGTTGCCTGGTGGAGTTGGGCCGACGCGAGCGGTTTCACCAAACGCAAGGCGATGGAACGCGACGACGAGAGACGCCAGGACCGCATCGACCGCCAAAAGACGGCCCTGGGCACCAACTTCAAGAAGAAACGCTGAGCGCGCTGTCGCCAGAACCCCCGATTGCCGGACGCGGCGAAAGCAGGTTCAATAGTTGTCCAGCACGGCGCCCTTGCTGGCAGATGAGGCATTAAAGGCGAACTTGGCCTGTACCCCACGCCGGTAACGCGGCGCCGGTGCCGTCCAGACGGCGCGGCGCCGCTCTATCTCGGCATCGGCCACGTTGAGTTGCAACAGCAGCCGGTGCGAATCAATGGTGATCGAATCCCCCTCCTCGATGAAAGCAATCGTGCCGCCGACCGCCGCCTCGGGCGCCACATGCCCGACCACCATGCCCCAGGTGCCGCCCGAGAAGCGGCCATCGGTGATCAGTCCGACCGATTCGCCCAGCCCCTGCCCGACCAATGCGCCGGTGGGCGCGAGCATCTCCGGCATGCCAGGTCCGCCTTTGGGGCCAAGGTAACGCAGCACCATCACGTCGCCGGCGACAATTTTCCCGGCAAGGATGGCGCTCAGGGCAGATTGCTCGTCGTCGAAGACGCGCGCCGGACCGGTCATTACCGGATTCTTGAGGCCGGTGATCTTCGCCACGCAGCCTTCGGGCGACAGGTTGCCTTTAAGGATGGCCAGGTGGCCTTGCGCATAGACGGGGTTAGAAATTGGCCGGATCACGTCC
>JAJAZK010000521.1 GCA_026785765.1 Rhodoferax sp.
CCCCAACATGGCTGTGCCCACCGCCCACCAGAACGATGTCACGCGCCACCAATTGCCCGGAAGTCAGCATCAGGACGGTTTCACGGGTGGGTGGTGTTTGCCTGCAGCACGGATCCAGCCCGGCGGCGTGCGGATCAACGCGGCCGACCTGCGCCAGCACCGAGGCGCGAGACCGGCGCTCAGGGGGATTTCTTCACAGTCGCGACTGGCGGCCTGGTCGCGGCCTGGGCCACCCAGAGCTGGCCCAAGCGCGCCAGTTCTTCGTCAAAGCGGGCGTTGATGCGGCGCACCTCGGTATCCTGCTCCGCGATGAACCGGCGCGGGATGGCAACGCTTTGCGCCAGGTCATCAATCTGCCGGCGCAGAGCCAGGGGCGCCTTGGTCGGGTCATTCTTGTAGAACTCCATCTCTTGGTCGAGCTTGCGTCGCTCCAGCGCCAACTCACCGATGCGCCGGTTCGCCGCCTGGGTGACAACCGCCACCTTGGCCACAGCCTCGTTGCGCTCCTTGTCGTGCACTTCCCGGCTGGGATAACGCACCAGCAAAGCGCGTTCGCGGCGTTTTTCTTCAACCTGCATTGCCCGTGCCTCGGCTTCCTTGCGCTCCCTGGCTTCCTGGTCGGCGCGCTCGCGTCCGGTCAGCTCGGGGACGACTTTAGCTTGCACTGTGCCGCTGGGGTTGAGCACTCTCTGCTCCCGGTCCACACATTCGGCAATCGGCCGGTCCGACGTCAGCTTACGGCCCTTGGCATCGACGCAGGTATAGACGCCAGATGGCGGCGGCGGTGCTTGGGCAATCAGCATTGCTGGCGCCCAGGCGCCAAAAACCATCAGCCATCGAATCGACTGCACCATCCCCTTGCCTCCTTCTGACCCGGTCATGCCAAGTCGTTTTGTACGCCATACCGGCTGCGATAAGCGAGCACACGCTCAAATTCCGATTGAAATGAGGCGTTGCGTTGTTGGTGCAGATACTGCAACAGATCTGAGAGTTTCGCAATGCTGCAAACCTGCAGACCGAGCTCCCGCCGGACATACTGAACCGCACTGGAGTCGCTGTCGACGCCATTTTCAGCGGCCTTTTCCTGCCGGTCCAGGGCGATCACCACGGCATGCGGGTTGGCACCGGCAGCGCGGATGATGTGGATCGATTCGCGCACCGCAGTGCCAGCCGACATCACGTCGTCGACGATCAATACCCGACCCCGCAGCGGCGCGCCAACCAGGCTGCCTCCCTCGCCATGGTCCTTGGCTTCCTTGCGGTTGTAGGCGAACGGCAAGTTGCGCCCCATGCGAGCGAGCTCCACCGACAACGCCGCACCGAGCGGGATGCCTTTGTAGGCCGGACCAAACACCATGTCGAATTCGATTCCGCTGGCCAACAGCCGCTGCGCGTAGAAATGCGCCAGGCGTCCCAGTTTTGCGCCATCGTCGAACAGGCCAGCGTTGAAAAAATACGGGCTCAAACGCCCCGCCTTGGTAGTGAACTCGCCAAACCGCAATACGCCACAATCGACCGAGAATTGCACGAATTCCAGCGCCAGCTTGTCTTGGTCCGCCGCCTGCAAAACCACCGCATCCGACATGGAGACTTCCTTGTTCACATTGACCAGCCTGAACCTCAACGGCATCCGGTCCGCCAGCAGCAAAGGGCTTGAGCCGTGGCTTGCCAAGGTTCAGCCGGATTGTATTTGTGTACAGGAATTGAGAGCCCAGGCCGCGGATGTGTCTGGGCGTTTCGAAGCATTGGCCGGGCTGCAAGGACACTTTCACCATGCCCAGAAAAAGGGTTACTCCGGCGTGGCTGCGTATACCCGTCACATGCCCAGCGACGTGATCACCGGGTTCGGCGCGCCCGAGTTCGACGCCGAGGGCCGCTACCTGGAGTTGCGATTTGACACGCCACGACGCAAGATGTCGGTCATTGGCTGTTACTTCCCGAGCGGCACGACCGGTGAAGAGCGCCAGCAGGCAAAGTACCGGTTTCTGGAGCTGTTCTACCCACATCTGACCCAGCTGAAGAAGAAACGCGAGTTCATCTTGTGCGCCGACGTCAATATCGCGCACCAGGAAATCGACCTGAAGAACTGGAAGAGCAATCAGAAGAACTCCGGCTTCCTGCCCGAAGAGCGCGCCTGGATGACGAAACTGCTGGACAAGGCCAAGTTGGTGGACGTGTACCGCCAGTTGCATCCGAACGCGACCGACACCGCTTATACATGGTGGAGCAACCGGGGGCAGGCTTATGCCAACAACGTGGGCTGGCGCATCGACTATCACCTGGCAACTTCGGGCCTTGCATCAACCGCCAGGACCGCTTCAATCTACAAGGCTGAAAAATTCTCCGACCATGCGCCGCTGACCATCGGGTATGACTTCAAGCTGTGACTTTTGCACCTCCGGGACTCGTCCAGCACGAGAGTTGTGGCTTTTCGCGCTACGCCCAACGGCACCCTATGGAGTAGTGTCAACAGCGGCAAGATCACACCCACCAAACTGATAACCTGAAGAGATATAGCTTGAACCGCTTTCTTCCACTCCCATCCGCTCTACAACGGAAGCGCCGGGTTTCAGGCATTCTGTTGGCCTCTGTGTGTCTACTGACATTGTCCGCCTGCACCAGCATACCCAAGAGTGACCTGCCGGAGGCGCGCTTCGCATATTTGGCGTGCGCAGATCTGGACAGCGAGGTTGCCGTATCGCAAAAAAGCATTGCGGTTGCCACAGGGGCAAAAAGTGATGCGTGGAGAATAATGTTTCCCACTCTCATTGCGTTACGTTACGCAGGCGCCTACCTGGAACTGACCAATGCTCAAAACCGCTTGGTCAAGCTGCAAGAAGAGCAAAAGCTCAAAAACTGTGTGCCTGGTTGATAGTCAGCTGACAAATTCGCAAACACCAACGTCCAGACCCTCTCAGCGCTGTTCCTGGCCCTTTCATCAACTAGTGCCCAGCGGACCATACACCTTTGATTGTTGATTGCAAATTGGCAATTTGACGGCCGACGTGGGTCCCCCTGCGACACTTGCCGGTCGCCGTTCAAAGGCAGTTTTGTTGCAACAGCGGACGTCCAATGGAGTGCGTTGAAATTCTGGACCCGGCCATGAAGCGAAGTTGGCGACCGGCGGTTTCCTGGCGTCCTGTCGGGATTTGCGGCGCCGCCTGAACTGCCGCGGCAAGCTCCAGATCACTGCGTCCTCGGTGCAACAACCCAAGACCCGCTCCACGCCGGCGCGGTTGTAATTAAGCGTCTCCGCGATGGCCGAGGTGACACCAACCTTGCCTGAGGTGTCGCGGCCTTCGAACACGATGACCAACCGCTTGCCAGCGTGTTACGGCCAACGCGCCACGTCGTTGAGCACCAGCTGCAGCGGCTGGAGCATCTCGACATCGGCACTCTTGCCCAGCTTGTCCGGGCCAGCCGGTTTGCCAGACTTCTTTCCCCTGGTTTTCTTCACGTGCCGAACCTACCGGAGGCCGGGGCATCGGGCATCTGCAGTGCGATACTGTTGGTGGGATGCGCCGCAGGCCACGTACGCAGGCACCGATCCTTCGGGGGTTACAAGATGCACAAACGGTGTACGGGCGAGAGCACGGCACGAGCGGGGCGGTTGCTGGCATGAGGCGAGGCGCCAGCAGTGCGCGCGCCACCCAGGCGCTGCGGGCCCTGCAGGACGCGGTTTTCGCGCAGACCGATGCTGCGCGCGAATGGCATCGGTCGAACCTGATCGTCCATGGGCAACGTTATTGCGCCGACCTTGACCTGGTGTCCAACCTCGCTCCCGACGGGCCGCTGCTCGACATCGGCGCGGCGCCATGCCACATGACGGCAATGCTGCAGCTTGCTGGCTACCCGGTGCTTGGCTTGGACCTTGCGCCGGAACGGGTGGCTGCGTTCATTCAGGGCCTGGGGCTGGACGTGTTGGCCTGCGACGTCGAGCGTAATACGATGCCGTTCGCCGACGGCCATTTCGCCGGAGCACTGCTTTGCGAGACCTTCGAGCACCTGCGCGTCGATCCGGCACTGGTCTTGTCGGAGACCTGTCGCGTGCTGGCGCCCGGTGGATTCCTGTTGCTCACGACGCCGAACGTGTACTCGCTTCCCAGTCTGGCGCGTTTTCTGCTGGGCAGGAGCGTGGCCGATCCGTTGTCCGAGTTCGGCAAATTGCGCGCGCTGGGACACATGGGCCACGTGCGCGAGTATTCGGCGCGGGAAGTGCGGCGCTTCGTCGAAGCCAGCGGGTTTGACATCGAATGGCTGGACTTTCGCTACGACGGCGCCAACCCCAGCCGCAAGAAGCGCATCCTGAGCCTGGCGTACCGGTTTGTCCCGCGCCGCTTTCACCGTGACATCGTGCTGGTGGCACGCAAGATCGGGTCAGGGCCCGGACCAGAGTTGGCGCCCCTGCCTTGAGCGCGGGACGGCTCAGCGCAAGTGGGACTCGCGCACGTAGTGGTAAACCATTCGCTCGGGGTTGAAGAACGGTTCGTTCAGCGCGATCGCTGGCGCATGACTTCGATGCAGCGGTCCTGGTCCTGGTCCTCGTAGAACATGGGCCGGATCACGGTCTCA
>JAJAZK010000522.1 GCA_026785765.1 Rhodoferax sp.
AAGGTTGGCATGATGGAGTTGTCCACGACGCGCAGCTTGCCAACGCCGCGTACCCGCAATTGCGGGTCGAGTACCGCCTGTTCATCCACGCCCATGCGGCAGGTACCGGCAATATGGTGGGCTGTACCGCGCACCTCGCCGGTGTAGGCCTTGAGTTCTTCCTCGGTGGAGACGTCCGGGTAGGAGTCCAGTTCGTCCCCAATAAAACGCTCCAATGCCGGGCGCCGCATCAGATAGCGCACTTTGGCCATGCCACTGGCCACGGTTTTGCGGTCGAGTTCGGTGGACATGAAGTTGAACTGCACGCGCGCGTCCCGGACCAAATCCGGGCCGCCTATTTCGACCACGCCACGGCTTTCCGGCCGCAGCTGGCACACGGTGGCCATGACGGCAGAAAACGGCAACAGGGCCGGTTTGACGCGTTCGGCGCCAAACAGGAAAAAGTGGATGTGTACGTCCGGGCGCTCGGGTGAGAGTTCGGTGCGCAGCAACGCTCCACCATAAACCGGCCCCAGCGCCATGAAGCCGCGGCGCATCAACGCATACTGCAGCACCAGCCGGATGCGACCCCATTGCGTCAACATCTGGTCATTCAGGGTGACCGGCTGCTTGCAACGGTAACTGATCCACGGGTTGAAGTGGTTTTGCAGGTTGCGTCCGACATCCGGCGCATCATGCAACACGGTTATGCCATGTTGCTGCAACAGCGCACCCGGGCCGATGCCAGAGGCCTGCAACAACAGCGGCGAGGCAAAGGCTCCGCCCGACAGGATTACCTCGCGCCGCGCGCGAATCGTCAGGCGTTCGCCGGCTATGAGGACACTGACACCACCGGCGTTGTGCCCATCGAACAAAACCCGTTCCACCTGGGCATGGGTCATCACTGTCAGGTTGGCACGGCCTCGAATCGGGTGGATATAGGCCATGGCGGCCGAACAGCGGCGCCCGTTGCGCGTCATGGTCTGGTAGTAACCGGCGCCTTCCTGGGTGACGCCGTTGAAGTCCGGATTACGCGGGATACCAGCCTGCGCAGCGGCGTCGATAAACGCCTCCATCACCACATGGGGTTGGGCCGGGTCGGACACCGCCAGTGGCCCACCGACCGCATGGTATTGGCTGGGGCCGCGCGAGCGCTGGTCCTCGGAACGCAAATAGGCCTTGAGCACGGAGTCATAGTCCCACCCGGTGCAGCCCAGGCGCGTCCAGTGCTCGAAATCCTGGCGCTGGCCGCGCAGGTAGATCATGCCATTGACTGCGCTGGACCCACCGATCACCTTGCCCTGGTAAAACGGCCCGGCGCGGTTGTTCAGCTGCGCTTCGGGCTGTACCTGATAGATCCAGTTGTACTCCGGTTTTCCGAACACGCGCGCGTAACCGATGGGAATGTGCAACCAGCGGTTGCGGTCGTCACCACCGGCTTCGAGCAGGAGAACCCGCGTCTTCGGATCGGCCGACAGGCGATTGGCGACAACGCAGCCAGCCGTCCCGCCACCCACAACGATGTAGTCAAATTCTGTCACTGCCAGCATCGTGCTGCCCACGCAGTTGCTGTAACGCCAGCCGTGTCACGCGACCACCAGGCGTCCGTTCGCGTACAGCAGCGCGTCCTGACTGTTGAAAGCAACACGCACCGCATCTCCAGGCTTGAGCCCGGCTTGCGCAGCACGCGCAGTCACGTACAGGGTCATTCCGCCCAGATCCGCGACGTAATCAACTTCACCGCCGGAATACAACACATCGACCACGCGCGCGCCCGACAGCGTGATCTGACCGGGTACGACCGACGCTTCGGCCTGCGGCAGCAGTTGCAGCGCGTCCGGTCGCACATACAACTGCAGCGGGCCCTGGTGGCGATCCATAATGCCGAGGTCGCCCTCCAGCCTGGCACCGCCGCAGTGCCAGCCACCGGCCGGGTTCAAAGCCATGCTGTTGCGGATCCCGAGAAATTTGGCCACATATTCGGTCGCCGGCCGTTCGTACACGTTTTGGGCGTTGTCGAGTTGCTCGATGCGACCGGCGTTCATTACCGCCACCCGGGTGCCGAGGTTGAATGCCTCGATCTGATCGTGCGTGACGTAAATTCCGGTAAACCCGAGTTCGCGGTGAATCGCGCGCAAATGGGCCCGCAACTCCACGCGCAACAAGGCGTCCAGGTTGGACAGCGGTTCGTCGAGCAGCATGATCTTCGGTTTCGGCGCCAATGCCCGGGCCAACGCAATGCGCTGCTGCTGACCACCGCTGAGCATGGCTGGCAGCCGGTCCGTCAAATGGCCACATTGCACTACGTCGAGCACTTGCTTGGCGCGTTGCGCACGTTCAGCCGAGGCCATGCGGCGGGCGCGCAGAGGGTACTCGACGTTGCGCTGTACCGTCATGTGGGGCCACAGGGAATAGTTCTGGAACACCATGCCGATGTCGCGCAGATGGGTCGGCTGGTTGAAACGGATGGCAGCATCAAACACCGCCTTGCCTTCGAGCGTGATACGCCCTTCCTGCGCGTCCTCGAGACCCGCCACACACCGCAAAAGTGTGGTCTTGCCACACCCGCTGGGGCCAAGCAGGACCAGCATCTCCCCCGCCTCGACCTCGATGTCCACCTGGTTGACGGCAACCACTTGCTCCCGTCCGGGATACCGCTTGACGAGTTTTTCGACCTTGAGTTCCTGCACGTGTCAGTCCTTCTTCTGCAACGAATCGCTGCCACCCAGCGAACCGGCGACCACCACGCCGACGATTGTCACTGCCACCATGATCAGCGCCAGCACCGCGACTTCCGAATAGACACCGCCAGCCCACACGTCGTACATCACACTGCCGATCACCTGGGTGCGCGCCGAGCGCACCATCAGCGACGCGCTGAACTCGTGGAACAGCAGCACAAAAGTCAGGGCTGCCGTCGCCGCAATGCCTTTGCGGCACATCGGCAACAACACCTGCACCAGGGACCGCAGTGGACCCGCACCACAGGCGCGCGAGGCCTCCAGAAACTCCTGGCCGGTCCCGACCAATGTCGTGAACTGCAAGCGCGTTGAATGCCCCAGCATCAGTGTGACGTAGGTCACCATCAGCACGGCCGTGGTCCCGTAGATCTGGATCGGCGGCTGCGAATAAACGAACAGCAGGCCGAAACCCATCAATGACGCAGGAACAGCGATCGGCAAAGTGGCGAACAGATCAATCGCCATGCGCAAGGGCGGTGCGATACGGGTCGACTGCAACAACGCAAACGCCATCGCGAATCCGAGTGGTATCAGGATCGCAATGGCAATCACCGAAACCTTCACGCTGGTCCAGATCGCGGTCACCAGCCCGGGATTGTTCAACACCGACTTCCAGTGGCGCAGTGTCAAATCGGTCATTTCCAGAGAACCGGTCCAGAACGGCGACAGTGACACATACAGCAGCGCGAGCAATGGCAGCACGGTAGTGATCACCAGGTAAAGCCCGATCACAACCGCCGCCCACCAGCTGGTCTGGCGCATGTCGTACTTGGAGCGTGCCGACACGACGACAAACCGCCGCTGTTCGCCCAGCGGCAGCTTCTGGGCCAGCACCACACACAGGCCCAGCACCAGAATCGGCAAGCCAAGCGCTGCACCTAGACCGAAGTCGATCGGATACCGCTCCGTCAGGTAAAACATTTCTGTCGTCAGCACGTCGATACGGGTGGTGCGACCGAGCAGCAACGGCGCCGTGAACTGACCTAGCCCCAGCAGAAACACCACGCCAGAGGCGAAGATGATGGATGGCCGCAGCAGGGGCAACGTAATGGTGAAAAAGCGCATCAACGGCGACGCACCGCAGGCGGCCGCCGCCGCCTCCAGTTCCTGCCCCATGTTCTTCAGGCCGGTGAAGACAAAGACATAAACAAACGAACTGAGCAACAGACCTGTGATGATGATGATCCAGGTCACGCTGTAGATATTGAACGGCCCTTCCTCCATGCCACGCAAACCCGGCAAGGTGCGCAGTACCAAGTTCAGGTAACCAACCTTGGGGGACAGCAGAAAAATCCAGCCAGTGACAGCCGCCACCGCCGGCACGACCAACGGCAACAGCGGCGCCAGTTCACCCATCCGGCGAACGCGTTGTGGCAGCATCGACGCACACCATGCCAGCAGGGTGCCTATCACCACCGCCAGCACACTGGAGAGCACGGCCAAAATGAAGGTCGTGCGGATCGTGGCGCCGATACGCTGCACTTCCATCATGCGCAGAAATGCCGCCCCACCATCCACGAAGGCGCGCGATTGCAGTTGCAGGATCGGCCACAAGACCAGGAACCCGACCGCGATTGCAATCACAGTCCAGCCGACCTGTGGCGCGACCGTGCGTCGAACCAGCCCACCCGCACCCCACCATGCGCGACCCTGGGCGCTCGCGGCTGTCACAACCTCACGTCCTTCGAGCAGACCGCAAAGACCGCGCCAGAGCAGCGCGGCTTTGCGTTTCGCCGTACCGCATCAACGGGCGCCAAACAGCGTGTTCCAGCGCGTCTCGAAGGTCTTGACACCCTCCGGCGTGACCTTGTCCCAATCGATCAGGGTCAGATTGATCTTGGTCATGTCCAGGGCGCCTGGCACATTGGGCAGGGGACTCGCAGCCTCGTTATTTCCCACAATTGCGGTTTGGCCACGCACCGACATGATGAATTCCTGCGCGACCAGGGCTGCGTTCGGATTCTTGGCCCAGCTCAGCACCGCACCACCATAAGCGAAGCCATAGGACGGATTGGGGATCACGGTCTTGATCGGTGCCTTCTGCGCATGCAAGGCGTTGTCGATCGCCATCACCGAGAAGGCATTCGCCCATACCTCGCCCGACGCGGTGGAATTGCCAGCGCCTACTGTGCTCGGATACATCTTGACCTTCTGGGCCGCAAGTTTCTCCAGCAGTCCCGGGTGACTCTCGTCCAGCCACTTGTAGAACAATGTCACCACCTCAGCCACCAGCGCCACCGAACCCAGCTTGCCGTTGAACTCCGGGCGCAGCAAATCCTGGTAACCCGTGACCGGGGTCTTCACGAGGTTCGTGTTGTAGGTCATGACCCAGGGCGTCAGCCCAAGCATGGCGACCTGACCACCGCGCATCCAGGCATCCGGCCAAGCCGCAGCAGCCGGCCCGACCGGAGTCTTGAAGTAGTTTTTCTTGACGACATCGGTGGCCCAGCGTATGTCAGCCGTAAGCACCATGTCGGCGCCGACGATGTTTTGCGCAGTCTTCTCTTGCTCGACCTTGGTGGTCAGCGCTGCACCGATCACGCGAACCAGCTCCATCTTGATGCCGGGGTTGGCAGCGTTGAAGGATTCAACGATACGGTCATGCACCGCTGGCCCGAAGGTGGCGTATACGATGACTTTTCCCTCCTTGCGCGCCGCCTCTTGTATCTTCGCCCACTCCGCCGCCGGTACATTGCGCGAGTTCGCCTGGGCCATGGCGCTGGTTGCCGGCAAGCCGATTGCCAAGCCCACGGTGAGCGCCAACACCAGTGCCCGGCGCTTGGTGCGCAACTTGGTGCGCAAGGATTTACGTTGACTGATTTTTTCCATGTCTTCCTCTTTGTTAAGGCTTGTCAAACCACACTGCGCGTCAGCCACTCACAGCAACGATCAGTGCACCCACTACCCATGATCCACGGAATTCATCCGCAGTGAAATATTCCGTAGAGCATTTATTTATACGAATCTTACTACCTCAATATAATCTAAGGCAACCCCCTGGGGCGAAAAAGTCTATCCGAGTCACGCCACACGCACGAAGTCCAACAACAGGTCTGAAGAGGCCAGCAGACGTCTACCAATCACGCCATTCCAATACTGTTCGGCGCCGTAGGCGCGACGCCAGCTGTGCAAACGCCGCGTCAGGATACCAAGGTCATATTCATCCGTCATCCCAATCGCGCCGTGCACTGCGTGGCTCGTGGCGGCCACCAAAGCCGCCGCCTCGCTGCAGCGCGACTTGGCGATCGCCGCAGCAAGCGCATCCGGTGTAGGACCGCTGGTGCGGAACGCCGCTTCCGCCGCGATGGAGCCCGCCAGCACATGCTCGGCCATGACGCTGAGTTGTTGCTGCACGGCCTGAAACTTGCCCAGAGGTTTGCCGAACTGCACACGCTGGTTGCAGTATTCCAGCGACAGCTCGAAGCTGCGTTGCATGGCGCCGCTGAGCAGAGCCGCAGTCGCTGCGGCCGCAAACACCGGTAGTGCGCTAGCCGGGCCAGGCACGGGTCGCGCCGCTGCGGGGCTGTCCCAGCGCAGGTCGGCCAGTTGTTCGCGCGGGTCTCCCACGACCCGCCGCCTGGCGTTCGCTGTGCTCAGCAGGAACAAGGCCCCGCCCTCGGCTGCCAACACGTGCCCGGTGACCAACCCGCACGGCGTTTGGCGGCACACGATACTGCCATCGGCTTCGCGTTGCAAATGAGTTGCCAGTGTGAGGATGCCGCCTGGCAACGGCACATCGGAGTGGACCAGCGCGCGCGCAATAATCGACTCGGCGAACGGCAGCGGCACAGCGAAGCGGCCCATGCACTCGAGCACGCAAAACAAGTCGGGCAGTGGCAAGTTGGCACCACCGGCCTCCTCGCGCAGCAGCAGATCGAGAAATCCCCCCTGCTCGATTGGCGACCACATCGGCAGCACCGACCCGCCTCCCTCCACGCGGCGTATATCGGCGCCGCTGCAATGCTCGGTGAGGACCCGCCCCAAGGCTTCCAGAATCATCGTCCGTCTCCTCCAAGAATGGTCCGCACCCTTAACGCAGGCCCAGGCCGCGTGCAATCATGCCGCGCAAGATTTCGCGTGTACCGCCGCGCAAGGAGTAACTCGGCGCGATCTGGCTGACATAGGCCAGGGTTCGATGCAACTCGGCATCCAGTGTCCCGTGCGGTCCATCTCCCACCGCCGCCTCGATGATGGTCGGTATAGCCTGTTCAAACTCGGTGCCCAGGTCCTTCACCAATGCGGCCTCGACGACAGGACTCTCGCCCAGCGCCAGGCGTGCCGTCACGGTGATGGACATATTGCGCAACACCGCCAGATGCGTGGCGAGACGCCCGACGCTGGCGGCAAACTGCGCGCTGTCCGGGCGCCGACGCAGGTTGTCGATCCAGTGCTCAAGCAAGACGATGCTCGAATAGATGCGCTCCGGTCCGCTGCGCTCGAAAGCCAGTTCCGCATTCACCTGCGCCCAGCCACTGCCTTCGGTTCCAATCAGGGCGTCCAAAGGCAGAACCACATTGTCAAAAAAAACTTCCGAAAAATGCGCGTCACCAGCGACGTCGCGAATCGGCCGTACCGTGACTCCTGGCAACGACAGGTCGATGATGAACTGCGACAGCCCGGCCTGACGGTCACCTTTTTCTCCAGAGCTGCGCACCAGCGCGATCATGTACTGGCAGTGGTGCGCGTTGGTGGTCCAGACTTTCTGGCCGTTGAGTACCCAGCCGGTGTCGCTGCGCTGGGCGCGCGTGGCCACACTGGCAAGGTCGGAGCCGGCGTTGGGCTCGCTCATCCCGATACAGAAAAAAGCCTCGCCGCGGCAAATGAGCGGCAGGTAGAAGTCCTGCTGTTGCGGCGTGCCGAACTTCAGTATCAATGGACCACTTTGCCGATCCGCAATCCAGTGCGCCGACACGGGCGCACCCGCACACAGCAGCTCCTCCACCAGCACATAGCGTGAAAAGGCGTCCAGATCGGCGCCTCCAAAACGCGCGGGCAAGGTCACGCCAACCCAACCGCGGGCGGCCAGTTTGCGGCTGAAATCCGCGTCAAATCCCATCCAGGAGCGGGCCCGTACGTGCGCTGCCGCGCCAGGCCAAGCGGTGCGCAGAAACTCCCGCACCTGCGCGCGCATGGCTTGCGCGGCGTCGGGCAAGGACGCCAACCGCAGGGTGCTCAACAAACTACTCAACACGACCTCCCAGGCTGCACAGATCGACCAAGTATGGCAGGCAGCACCGGCACCGCGTTTAGACTTTGTGTGTTGTCACAGCAAACCATCAGGAATTTCGGATGTCCCAATTTCTCGACTACCAGCAGGCAGGCCATGTGGTCACCCTGACAATGAATGAGCCGGAACGCCGCAACCCGTTGACCGGAAACACCGCTGTCACCGAGTTCCTGGCCGCGTTCGAGCGCATCCATAACGACCACGATGTGCGCGCGGTGATCCTGACCGGCGCCGGCACCGCGTTCTCCTCTGGCGGGGACGTGCGCAACATGCAGCGGCAGGCCAATGGCGAGGTGTCCGGCATGCAGATCCGGCATGACTATCGCACTGGTATCCAGCGTTTGCCACTGGCACTTTTCAATCTGGAAGTGCCAGTGATCGCCGCAGTCAACGGCGCCGCTATCGGTGCCGGACTCGATCTGGCGTGTATGTGCGACGTACGGATCGCCTCCGAAAAAGCCAAGTTCGCCGAGAGCTTCGTCAAATTGGGCATCATCCCTGGCGACGGCGGTGCCTGGTTGTTACCACGGCTGGTTGGGTTGTCGCGGGCATCCGAGATGATGTTCACAGGCGACACCATTGACGCCCGGCAGGCCGAACAGTGGGGTCTGGTATCAAAGGTGGTCGCGCCGGAGCAATTGATGGAAGCCGCCAACCAACTGGCAGCGCGCATGGCGGCGAACCCGGGGCACGCCGTTCGCCTGGCAAAGCGCCTGCTGCGCGAAGCGATGCACACCCGACTCGATACCCTGCTCGAAATGTCGGCCGCGTTTCAGGCGCTGTCCCATCAGACTGACGATCATCGCGAAGCCGTGTCGGCATTCCTGGAAAAACGCCCGCCGAACTTCAAGGGCTGACTGCAGGCCTGCGTGTTGGCCAGACAGCCCGGCTCATTCCACCCAGCGCGCGAACTCCGACACGCCAACGCGCGGGGTGCGAAAGCTGTTCACCGGGTTGCTTTCGTCAGCGTAACCAATCGCCATGCAGGTGACCATCATTTCATCGGCCAATGCGCCGACGTGCGGCTTGACGATTCCGGCAAAACCGTTCCATGCGCCTTGCGGACAGGTGTGCAAGCCGCGTGCCCGGGCAGCCAGCATGATGTTTTGCAGGAACATCCCGTAGTCCAGCAAACTGCCACGCCCCAGGTCACGGCTGACGGTGAACACGAGACCGACCGGCGCGTCAAAAAAGCGGTAGTTGCGCTGGTGCTGGGCGTGCATCTTGTCTTTCTCGCCCCGCTCGATGCCCAAAAGCTTGTACAGGCTCCAGCCATTCTCACGGCGCCGCTCGATGAACGGGCTGACCCACTTTGTCGGGTAGTAATCGTATTCATCACGGTAATTGGCGGCCAGTTCGGGGTTGGCGTACACCGCGTCGTGTGCCGCGCAGACTTTTTCGACCAAAGCGTCACGTGCCGCGCCGCGCAACACGTATACCTTCCATGGTTGCGTATTGGTACCAGAGGGCGCACGGCTGGCCGTATCGAGAATATCGTTCAGCGTCTGCTGCGCAACTTCCTGCGCCAGGAAAGCGCGGCAGGATATGCGCGAAAGGATTGCGTCGTCGACGCTGTGGCTGGAGTTCATCGCGCCATTGTCCTATCGGATTGCCACCATGCCAGACTGCAACAGCGGGAACGCTGTCACCTGTATGGAAAAATTAGTTTTAACTTGTTGAATTTAAACAATATTATTGACTTGTGAAACTTGCCACCTGGAACGTCAACTCCCTGACCGTGCGCCTGCCGCAGGTACTTGAATGGCTGCACGCCAACCCCGTCGACGTACTGGTGTTACAGGAAACCAAGATGACGGACGACAAGTTTCCGGCGGCGGACTTTGCGGCGGCCGGATATTTCGCGCAATGGTTCGGGCAGAAGACCTACAACGGTGTCGCCCTGCTGTCGCGTAATCATGCCGTCTCGATGGTCAAGAACATTCCCGGTTTTGCCGACGACATGGCGCGCGTGATTGCTGCGACGGTGGACAGTGTGCGCGTGATCGGCGCCTACTTCCCAAACGGGCAGGCGCCCGGCACCGAGAAGTTCGAATACAAAATGTTCTGGCTCAAGGCGCTGCGCGCGTGGGTGCGCACCGAACTGGAGCAACACGCCAAACTGGTGCTGATGGGCGACTGCAACATCACTTTTGACGATGCTGACGTCTGGGACCCGGTGGGCCTGAAGGACACGATTCACTGCACCGAGGAAGAGCGTTACCATCTGCGCGCCCTGGTTGCGCTGGGGCTGCATGATGCGCATCGCCTGTTCGAGCAACCCGCAAAAAGCTATAGCTGGTGGGACTACCGCGACTTCGGGTTTCGCCGCAACCGCGGCCTGCGCATCGACCATGTGCTGGTGAGCGACGCGCTCAAGGCCGACGTGCGCGCCTGCACCATTGACAAAGCCCCGCGCAAGAACGAACGGCCTTCCGACCACGCGCCGGTCATTGCCGACATTGCCATCTGATATGAAACCGCGCACTGAACCGCGCGGTTCGCGGCCACTCACTCCAACCCAAGCTCCTGGATCTTGCGCGTGATCGTGTTGCGACCAATGCCAAGCTTGTTGGCGGCCTCAATACGCCGCCCTTTGGTAAACACCAGTGCCGACGCGATCATGCGCGACTCAAAGCGGCGTGTCAGGATGTCCCACACATCGTGGTGGCCATCGGCCAGCAGTGTCATTGCCTCCGAGCCGAGCTCGATTTCCCAGTGACTTGCCGTCGGTGACAGGAGGTGTGCAGTCTGCTGCGGCAGTTCGTCCGCTGGCGGCTGCGATTCCTGCGTCGGCAACGGCACCGCTGCGGCCAACACCGAAGGCATGGCCGACTGTGCCGACCCGACAGCGGGCGCGAGCGGCACTAGCGGGCCAAGGTTGGAGCCTGCCAGCACCTCCGGTGGCAGGTCTTTTGCCTCGATCATCTGGGCGGGTGCCATGACCGTCAGCCAGTGGCAGATGTTTTCGAGCTGGCGCACGTTGCCAGGAAAAGCAAACCCGGCCAGTCGCGCCAGTGCTGCGTCGGTGATACGTTTGGGCTCTATGCCCAATTGCACCGCACTCGCCGCCAGGAAGTGGCGCGTCAGCATGGGAATATCCTCCCGCCGTTCGCGTAACGCCGGTAGCCGGAGACGGATCACGTTGAGGCGGTGGAACAGGTCTTCGCGAAAGGCGCCCTCGCGCACGCGTTGCTCCAGGTCCTGGTGCGTGGCTGCGATCACCCGCACATTGGTCTTGACGGCACTGTGGCCGCCAACCCGGTAAAAATGGCCGTCACTGAGCACCCGCAACAGCCGGGTTTGCAGGTCAAACGGCATGTCGCCGATTTCGTCCAGGAACAGCGTGCCACCGTCGGCCTGCTCGAAGCGCCCGCGGCGCATGGTCTGCGCGCCGGTAAAGGCGCCGCGCTCGTGGCCGAA
>JAJAZK010000523.1 GCA_026785765.1 Rhodoferax sp.
CTGTATGCCTTCGATCCTGGGCGCGCCGTCATTCTGCTGATCGGTGGCGACAAGTCTGGCGATGGTCGTTGGTACGAAGTGAATCTGCCGATAGCGGACCGGCTATCTGACGAACACCTGAAACAACTTCGAAATGAAGGGTTGATCGATGGCTAAAAAGTTTGTAGCGCTGCGAGCGCGAATGTCACCCGGCGCCCAGGCCCGCGCCGAAGCCAAGGCGCAAACCATGCTGGCGGAGATGCCACTACACGAGCTGCGCCAGGCGCGCGGTCTGTCTCAGAAAATGCTGGCGGAGGTTCTAAATGTCCAGCAACCCTCCATCGCCAAGATGGAAAAGCGTACCGACATGTACCTCTCGACGCTGCGCAGCCACATTGAGGCCATGGGTGGCCAACTGGAGGTCGTGGCGCGCTTTCCTGGGTAGTAGCTAACGCAGTGATCTTCAGGTCGGCGCCGCCTCAAGTTTGATGCGCCGATTAAGCGCCGAATCAGCGCCCGCCAATGTTGTCAGGTTCAGGCTGGTCAAACGGCTGACAACGCTATGCGGTTGAACGCCGTGTTTCCCGACCTTGCACCGCCAGTGTAATGCCGGGACGCTACGTGGTTGAACGTCGTGTCTCCTGACCTTGCGCCGCCAGTGCAACGCTGATACCGCAGATTATTCGAGCTGTTTTCACTAAAAATTCAGTGAAAAATTCGTCTTAATTGCCGCGAACATAGCGCATTCATCCTTTTCGCCGGAGTCCCCATGCGTTTGCCCAATCCCTACCGTCCCGAAGCAGAAGTTGTGGCAACGCGCCTAAGTGCACTCGCCAGCGCGCTCGATTGGGCCGCCGCCGCGCGTACCGCTGCGCCCTGGGTGCAGGCCGTGCGCGACAACCCGCCACCGTTTTGGGCGATGGAGAGCCTGCTCAAAGAATACCCGATCTCCAGTGCCGAAGGGCTGGCGCTGATGCGCCTGGCCGAGGCGCTGTTGCGGGTGCCGGATGCAGAAACCGCAATTGCGCTGACGGCGGACCAGCTTGGCCGTGCCGACTTTGAGGCGGCGGGTGACAAAACCCTGGCGCGCTTGTCGAGCACAGCCATAGCGATGAGCAAGAAGTTCCTGCCCGAGAGTGACTCCAGCGGCGGCTTGCTCGGCAAGCTCGGTGCGCGCTCGGTGGTGGCGGCCACTTTGCGCGCCGTGCAGTTGCTGGGTCGCCAGTTTGTGCTCGGCCAGACCATAAGCGAGGCGATGGGCGAGGCGCTGTCGGCGCAACGCAAGATGCGCAACCTGCGCTACAGCTATGACATGCTGGGCGAGGGCGCGCGTACCGAAGCCGATGCCCTGAAGTACCTGGCCAGTTACCGCAATGCCATCAGCGCCATCGCCAAGGGTGCCGATACGGCCGCACCGTGTGAGCACAACGACGGCATCTCGATCAAACTCAGCGCCCTGCACCCGCGCTATGAAGACGCCCAGTCGACGCGGGTCATGGCCGAGCTGGTACCACGCGTCTGGGGCCTGTGTGAGCAGGCAGCGCTTGCCAACATCAACCTGACCATCGACGCCGAAGAGGTGGACCGGCTGGAGTTGTCGCTGCAGGTGTTTGAGGCGCTGGCCGCGCTGGTAGCGCAACACCAGCCGCGCTGGACCGGTTTTGGCCTGGCGCTGCAGGCCTACCAGACCCGCGCCCAGGAGCTGGTCGGTTTTGTTGCCCAAGTGGCGCGCGGACACGGCATCCGCTTGATGTGCCGTCTGGTCAAGGGTGCCTATTGGGATGCCGAGATCAAGCGCGCCCAGGAGGGCGGCTTGCCAGCGTATCCGGTGTTCACCCATAAGCACCATACCGACATCTCCTACCTGGCCTGCGCCACTGCCCTGCTGGACGCGGCCGATGTGATCTACCCGCAGTTCGCCACTCACAATGCCGCCACGATTGCCGCCATCCTGCAAATGGCCGCGCGTTCGGGCGCCCGGTTTGAGTTGCAGCGCCTGCACGGCATGGGCGAAGGTGTCTACCGCGAGGTGTTGAAGAACCCGCTGATTGCCTGCCGTGTCTATGCGCCGGTGGGCGCGCACAAGGACCTGCTGGCCTATCTGGTGCGCCGCCTGCTGGAAAACGGCGCCAATTCCTCTTTTGTGCACCAACTCGCGGACGAGTCGGTGGGCATGCAGGAGCTGCTGATTTCGCCGCTGCGGCTGGAGCCACAGACTTCGCTGCCGCTGCCGCTGGAGCTGTTCGGTGCGGCGCGGCGCAACAGCGCCGGCCTGGATCTGACGGTGGAGGGCATGCGTACGCCGCTATTGCAGGCCCTGGCCAGCGTACAGGTACCCGCAGTGGCGGTGGTCCCGGTGACAGACATTGCGGCGGCCGTGCGCGCCAGTGCCGACTGTTACCAGACATGGAGCCGCACCGACGTCGCCCGGCGCGCCGCCTTCCTGCGCAGCGCAGCCGATGCGCTGGAGCGGCAGATGCCGCGTTTTTGCGCCCTGCTGGTGCAGGAAGCCTTCAAGACCTGGGGCGACGCTGTCAGTGAGGTGCGCGAAGCGGTCGATTTTCTGCGCTATTACGCCGGCGAGGCCGAACGCATTCTTGCGCCCATCGCCATGCCCGGCCCCACCGGCGAGTCCAACGAATTGCGCCTGGTGGCACGGGGGCCGTGGGTCTGCATCAGCCCGTGGAACTTCCCGCTGGCGATATTTGCCGGTCAGGTCGCCGCGGCGCTGGCAACGGGCAACACGGTGCTTGCCAAGCCGGCCGAACAGACGCCCGCGGTGGCGCTGGAAATGGTGCGCTTGCTGCATGCCGCCGGTGTGCCAAAGGCCGCAGTACAGCTGCTGCACGGGCCGGGTGACACGGTGGGGGCGGCGTTGGTTGCGGCGCCGGGTGTTGCGGGTGTGGTGTTCACCGGCTCCACCCAGGTGGCGCGCACCATCAACCGCGCACTCGCGGCCAAGGACGGCGCAATAGTGCCGCTGATCGCCGAGACCGGCGGCATCAACGCGATGCTGGTGGACAGTACGGCGTTGCCGGAGCAGGTCAGCGACGCGGTGATCCAGAGCGCTTTTCGCAGTGCCGGCCAGCGCTGCTCGGCGCTGCGCCTGTTGTGTGTGCATGCCGAGATTGCCGATCATGTGATCGAGATGGTGCGTGGCGCCGCGCAGGAGTTGCTGTGTGGCGAGCCGGCCGATCTGGCAACCGACGTCGGGCCGGTGATTGACGCCGAGGCATTTGCCGGCATTCAGGCACACCTGCTGCGGCTGCAGGGATCGGCCAAGCCCCTGTGGCCGGTGATGCAGCCCGTGACCGGCGACAAAGCGCGGCTGGCCAACCTGGTGGCGCCGCAGGCCTTCGAGGTCGGCCAGATATCCGACTTGCAGAACGAAATCTTCGGCCCGGTGTTGCATGTGGTGCGCTGGAGTGGTGACCCGGCCGCGGTCATCGCCCAGATCAACACGCTGGGTTATGGGCTGACGATCGGCATCCAGACCCGCATCGACAGTCGCGCGCAGGCGCTGGCCCGTGCCGCCCATGTGGGCAATGTGTACATCAACCGCAACCAGATCGGCGCCGTGGTTGGTGTGCAGCCGTTTGGCGGCGAGGGCCTGTCGGGCACTGGCCCGAAGGCCGGCGGGCCACACTATTTGTACCGCTTTTGTGCGGAGCAGACGATCACCATCAACACGACAGCGGCGGGCGGCAACGCGGCTTTGTTGGCCGGCGCTTGAGCCACGGCTGAACGGGGCCTGTGCCCGTTGGGTTGGCGCGGGCCGGATAACATGGCAGCGCGCCCGAACCGGCTCTGCCGGGCCGGTTCGAGCCTTGAATCACGCGACCAATGCGCTACACCTTTGAAAGGACATGCCCATGCAGACCCAAACCACCCGGCAAGACGCCCTGGCGGCCGAGTTTTCAGCCCTCATAGAGGGCAAACCACAGCCGCACCGGCAGGATGTATTTGCGCGCCTGCGCAAGGAACTGCCGATTTTTCGCAGTGACCGGCTCGATGCCTGGGTGGTGACACGGTATGACGACGTCAAGACCGTGTTGTCCAGGGACGAGGAGTTCCAGCCGCCGCAAGCCGGCGCGGGGGCGTCGGCGTTTGGCCGGTCCTTCATGCAGATGGGCGGCCGTGAGCACAGCAAGAAGATTGGTATTGTGGGGCGCGAAATCCGCTCGCAACGCTCCTTGCGCGAGCGCCTGAGTGACGTGGTGCTGGAGATCGCGCGCCAGCAGGCGAACGGCCTGCGCCTGGGCGAACCGATGGATTTGCGCGAACACTATGCGGTGTGGGTGCCGCTGCTGTCGATCACCGCATTGACCGACCTGCCCGAGGCGGCGCGGTTTCGCGATTGGTACCGCACCATTGTGGCGGGCAGCTCATCCAGCATCACCAATCCGGGGGCGCGGGTGGCGGCGTTCCAGGCGCGCGAAGAGGTGCGGTTGTTCCTGGAGCCGATCATTGCCGAGCGGCATCGCAATCCGGGCAAGGATTTGTTGTCCGACCTGGTCACCGCCGAATACGAAGGGGAACCGATTCCCCACGAAGAAATTGTCTCCAACATCATCTTTCTGCTGGCCGCCGGTGTGGAGACCACCGAACGCGTGTTGACCAGTGTGTTGCGGCATGTGGCGATGGACCCGGCCGAATGGCAGTGGTTGAAGACCCATTACACCGACCCGGAGTCGCTGGCGGCTTTTTGTGCCGAGGCATTGCGCTTTTACCCACCTGTCAACGCCAACATCCGCTCTGTCATCGCCGAGTTCGAGATTGCGGGCGTCACCGTGCGTCCGGGCGAGAAAATTTGCGCCATGAGCGTGTCGGGCAACCACGACGACAGCCATTTCCCCGATGCGGCACGGTTTGACCACAACCGCTTCATGGGCGCCAGTGATCGCCAGTTCACGTCGCGCGGCGACATCCTGACCTTTGGTGGCGGCATCCACCACTGTGTTGGCGTGCGGCTCGCCAAGACCGAGATGGAACACGCTCTGGCCGAGTTTCTGGCCCGAGTGGAACGCATCGAGACGATCGGTTCGCCGCCGCCAGCCGAGGGTTTTATATTTCACTCCCCGCTCAAGCTGCCAGTGATTCTGCATTAGCGCGGATCGCACGCTGGCCACGCCGTGGTGGCTGCTACAGTAATTGCTGGCGGCATTTGCCCGCACAGCACTCGCCGGTCAAGCCCGGCGGTGTCGCGTCAGGCGGTCTGTGGCTCGGTCGCGCTCATGCGCTCAATCAGCTTGCCGACAAACTGCTCACACAGGGCAAGCTGCTCCAGCGGGACGAACTCGTTGGCCTTGTGCGCATGATTGATGCTGCCCGGCCCGCAGACCACGCTCGGTATGCCAGACTTCTGGAAAAATCCGCCTTCAGTGCCATACGCCACCTTGGCGGACTGGCGATTGCGCAGCAGCGAGCGGGTAAGCTCGATGATGGCTTCCTCCTCCTGCGTGTCGAGTCCGGGGACATCGCCGGTAAGCGCAAACTCCACACCGGTTTGCGGGAAACGGGCCTGCATGCGCGGCAGCACCTGCTCGGCCACATAACGCCGGATTGCCTCGATGAAATAGTCCGGGTCGAGCCCGGGCACGTAGCGATAGTCGAAAAAGAACTCGCACTGCGCCGGGATGATGTTTTTGCCGCTGCCGCCGCTGATCATATTGGTGGAGATGGTGGAGAACGGCACATCCAGACCGGCCACCCGCACACCATCGGCTTCTTCTTTCGAGGCCAGATCCTGGATGAAAGAGATCACCTTGGCGGCGTGTTCGATCGCATTCACTCCCGACGGTGTCAACGAGGAATGGGCGGCATGGCCACGCACCGTGCAGCGGTAGACGCGCCCGCCCTTGTGCGCGGTAATCAGCTGCATGCTGGTGGGTTCACCGATGATGCAGCCGTCGGGGCGGATGTGGGCGTCGGCCAGGTCCGCCAGCAGGCCGGGAATCCCGAGGCATCCGGCTTCCTCGTCGTAACTCAGCGCCACATGGATCGGTTTGGCCAATGCCGACGAGGCAAAATGCGCCGCCTGTGCCAGCACCACGCCGATAAATCCCTTCATGTCGCAGGCGCCACGCCCGTACAGGTTACCGTCGCGCACCACGGCCTGGAACGGGTCCGAGCTCCAGGCCTGGCCGTCTACCGGCACCACGTCACTGTGGCCGGACAGGACAATTCCGCCAGGGCCCTCGCCAAAGGTAGCAAACAGATTGGCCTTGGTGCGTTCCTTGTTGTAACTGCGCCGCAAACGTGCGCCGTGCTGCGACAAGACGGATTCGGCCCAGTCGATCAGCTCCAGGTTGGAGTTGCGGCTGGTGGTGTCGAAGCCGATCAGCCGGGTCAGGCAATCGACGGTGGCGCTGCTGGGGAGGGTGTCGGTCATGGCGCCATGGTAGCGCTTATCCGCCAGAGCGCTGTCATGCGATTGACAAGCCGCGAGCCGCACACGCGGTAAGCTTTCGCCCTGCAGCAAGGCCGCACCGACATGACCAGCACGACTCCTCCAGACCCGGTAACGACAGCCCGATCGGGTGTGCCCGACGGCCAGATACCGCAGGGGTTCAAGCTGCGCCATCTTGGCGACGGCTTCATGGACCAGAACGGTCCGCTGTATTACCGGCGCCAGCCGGGGAGCGAGCGAAACCGGGGCATCAGCCTGGGTTTTCGGGTTGAGATGCGCCATAGCAATCCGATGCAGATGTGCCATGGCGGCATGCTGGCCACTTTTACCGACATGTTGTTCGCCGTCACCGCCCACGCCCCCAGCGAGGCCGGCCGCGGTCGCTTCCGGCCCACACTCAGCCTGCAGATCGACTATCTGGCCGGTGCCCCACTCGGCAGCTGGGTGCAGGGCGAGGCCCAGGTGTTGCGGGCCACGCGCAACATGTTGTTCATGCAAGGCCTGCTGCATGCGGACGCAGAGCTGGTGGCGCGGGTCAGCGGTGTCTTCAAGCGGGGGCCGGAGTTCCGTTTTGGTACCCAACCCGTGCCCAATGCGGCTGCGGCGCAAGGCTGACACTTTGGATCCCGTCGCGCTTCGTTGCGCCGACCCGGGTTGCATCGATGCAACTCCCGGTTGAGTCGGCGCTGGCTGGCGCACTCGGCCGGGGCGCCGCTGCACCGGCCTTGCCGCGTCTGTTGGTGGCCGGGGCCACCGGAGCGATCGGCAATGCCGTGTTACGGCGCCTGGTCGGCATGCAGCGCAGCCGCCACACGCAGGTGCTGGCGAACCAGCCAATCGCCCAGGGGATACGCACGGTGAGCGCCCATGTGGTGCCCGCGCCGCACATTGGCACCGACGATTTCGGCGACTGGCCATTGGTCGCGGCCGATATGGCGGTGGTGATGTTCGACCCGCCACGCTTGTTCTACCAGCGCGAACGCGCCCTGTGGACTCCAGCGCCCGCACAACTGCCGGCGCTTGCAGCCTGGCTGCGGCGCTGCGGCGTCCATACGCTGGCAGTCGTTTTGCCGCATACCCAGGGCCGCTTGCCGCAGGCCTTGCAGAAGGGGCTGGCCAGCCTGGACGAACAAATGTTGTCGGCGGTGGGTTTCAGCCGGCTGCTGATTGTGCGCAGTGCGCAAAAACCCGGCTCCGCCACCGGATCACTGCCGCACAAGACCGCTGCCTGGATGCTCGGCACCCTGCATTACATGCTCCCCGGCAGCGAACAACCGGTGCGCGCCAGCCGGGTTGCCGAACTGGTCGATCTGGCCTTGCAGACACTGCCTCCGGGTACCCATGTCGCGCCGGGGGAACTGGTATGGCGCGCCGCCCAGGGTGATACGGCGCATATGCGTCGCGTGCTGGAACAGTGGCTTGGCGAGCGCCCTGTCTGACATTACAGTGTTGCGTCTGGACGACCCATGGCAAGACAGCAGATCAACCTCGGTTTCATGAGCATGCGCCACGCCGGTCTGCGCGAGCGTGTGGAGGCCGCCGCCAGCGCCGGGTTCGACGGCATTTCCTTGCGCGCAGACCAGTGGCAGCAGACCCTGGCCAGCGGCTGGGACGCAGCAAGTATCCAGTCGCTACTGCTGCAGCATCGGCTGCGCGTGAGTGAGGTCGAGCCGATGCGTTTTCTGCGTGACGACCTGCTGGATACGGTTGAAGAAATGGTGCATGCATTCCAGGTGCTGCGGGTCCAGGTTACACCGCCGCTGGACGGCAAGCCGCTCGATCTGGCATTGGTGCCGCGCCCAACCTCGGCTTCTGCGTCGACAGCTGGCATGTGTTCCGGGGCGGCGGGCTGGCTTCGCTCGCCGCAATCGACGCGCAGCGCGTGTTTGTGATCCAGATCAACGACGGGCCCATTCAGCCCACGGTGGAAGATTACATCGACGACTGCATCCGGTTCCGGCAACCCTGTGGCGAGGGTTCGTTCGACCTGCTCGGATTTTTGCGTTTGTTGCCGCCCGACGTCCCGGTGAACGTGGAAGTGATCAGCACGGAACTCGACAAGCGCCCGGCGACCGAGGTGGCGCGCCTGCTGTTCGAGTCCACCGAGCGCTGCCTGCGCCAGCGCTGAGCCGTTGCGCGCCTCCTGTCGCGCTCAGCGCGGATTGAGGATGCTGCCTCGGTCAGCGTGGCGGCCTCGCGGCCGCAGTCTTTGGCACTTTGTCGCTGCTGCGCATCGTTTCAGTGGAGCTCGGTCACGGCATAGCGTCAATATGCCAAAAGCGGGCGCCAGACCCCTACGTTGCCAACCGATTCCTTCGCGGCCTTACTGCCCGGTCATCGGTGGCGCCTGGTACACCGGCGTGCCCAGACCTTCCATACGCGCCTTGATCTGCAACGCCAGGTACAGCGAATAACTGCGCGACTGCTGCAGATTGCCGCCGTGGAACCACAGCCCGGGCTGGGCGGTCGGTTTCCACATGTTGCGCAGTTCACCAGCCCAGGGACCCGGATCCTGGCAGGTGTCAGAGCCCAGCCCCCACACCTTGCCCACGCGCTCGGCGATTGCCGGTGACAGGCAGCGCGCGGCCCAGCCCTCCATCGAGCCGTAGCCAGTGGCATACACGACCAGATCGGCTGCCAGCTCGCTGCCGTCGCTGAGCAGCACCGTGTTGCGCGTGAGGGCCAACACGCCGACGCCGCTGCGCAACTTGACGGACCCGTTGACGATCAGCTCGGACCCGCCAACGTCAATGTAGTAGCCGGAACCGCGGCGCAGGTAGAGCAAGGTCAGACCGGATCCATCGGCGCCGAAATTGAGTTGAAACCCGACATCGCGCAGCTGCTGGTAAAAAACCGCATCACGCCTGGCGGCCGTTTGCCAGACTGCTTTTTGCAATTCGGTGACCAGCCGGTACGGTGTGGACGCCAGCATCAGGTCGGCGCGCTCCGTGGTGGTGCCGTCGCGCAATGCCTGTTCCGAAAACAGCCGTCCCCAGCCGAGCTCCTGCAGCGTCTCGCTGCGCGCCACCATGGTCGCCGAGCGCTGCACCATGGTCACCTCGGCGGCTTCGTTCTCCCACAGGCCAACGCAGATGTCGTGTGCCGAGTTGTTGGAACCGACCACGACGCAGCGTTTGCCACGCCATGGCTCGGCGCTGTCGAAGGCGCTCGAATGCAGCTGTACTCCCTGGAAAAGGTCGGCGCCCGGGAACTGCGGCACCTGTGGCAGGCCGGACATGCCGGTGGCCAGCACCAGCTGGGTGGGGTGCAAGGTCAGCAACTCACCGTCGCGGCGCACCTGCACGCTCCATGTCCCCTGGCCGCTATTCGCTTTCGCGTCGTGGCTGGCATGCAGGCACTCGGTCCGGCCCCAGCAGGCGAGCTCCATGACCCGGGCGTACATCTCCAGCCAGTCGCCCATCTTGTCCTTGGGCGTGAACACCGGCCAATGGTCAGGAAACGGTAGATAAGGAAGGTGGTCGTACCAGACCGGATCGTGCAGGCACAGGGTCTTGTAGCGACGGCGCCAGGCGTCACCCGGGCGATCCAGCCGGTCGATGACCAGGGTGGGCACCGCCAGGCGTTTGAGGCGCGCGGCCAGACCCATGCCGCCCTGCCCACCGCCGACGATCAGGCAATACGGCTGACGGCTGATGCCCAGTGTGGCGGCTTCCTCGGCGCGTTCCTCGGCCCAGGTCGTACGCCCACGCATGGCTGCATGCACCACACCCTTGGCGCGCCGAGTGCCGGAAGGCTCCTCGAAACCCTTGAGCTCCTGCAATGCGGTGAACAGGGTCCAGCAGCGCCCTTCGCGCAGGCGCACGATCGCGCGGCCGCGACCCGCGGCGGTGTCAAAGCGCAGCCAGGCTTCGACGATGCCGTTGGTTTCGGTCGGCTCGCCATCCAGTGTCCAGTTCGCTGGCTGCACGGCCGCCAACGTGGCGCGCAGCATGGCGGTGATGGCGTCGCGACCCTCCATCGTCCGGATGTCCCAGGTGAACGCCACCAGGTCCCGCCAGAATCCGTCTGCCAGAAACAGATCGCCGGCCGCGGCCGGGTCGTTGCTGGCCAAGGCGCGCGACAGTGCATCCAGCCAGTGCTGCGCGCGCTGGCCGGGTGTGGCAACTGAAAGTGGGGTGTCCAATTCTGGGTGCTCCTTGGTTGACCGCTGCGCTTGTAAACTGGCATGGTGTCTGCTCGCGCGTGTCCGAAAGCCATCCTGCTGGTACCCACGCTCACAAGGAACCGAATCCCGATGAAAGTCGCTTCAATCAATACATTCATTGTGAGCGTACCGTACAAACGGCGCGAACTGAGTTCTGTGGTTGCCCGCGATGGCGTGACTGATGTGCTGGTCAAGATCACGACCGATGATGGGCTGGTGGGCTGGGGCGAGGCATGCAGCGGCGCAGACGTCGTGTCGGTGGATGCCGCGCTGCAAGCGATGAGACCGTTCGTCCTGGGACGCGACCCCTGGAACCGCGAAGCGATGCAAGCGGAGTGCTTCGAGCATGGCCTGTGGGCGTTCCGTCCAATGACCGGTAACTTTGCCTGGGCGGGTATCGACATGGCGTTGCTGGATGTTTGCGGCAAGGCGGCGGGGCAACCGCTCTACCGCTTTTTCGGCGGGCTGCGCCGCTCACAGGTCAGCTATTTCTATTACCTGGCGCGCAGCAGCGACGACGACCTGATACAGCAGTGTCAGGAAGGCCTGGCGGCAGGCTACCAGGACTTTTACCTGAAAGTCGCCGTCGATTGGGCGCAAGACCATCACATGGTGGCGACGGTGCGGCGCGCATTGGGGGCGCAACCGCGTCTGCGGTTGGACGCCAACGGCTCATGGAGCGTACCGGACGCGCTGCACCACCTGGGGGTGCTGGCCCAGTACGATATCGATTTCATCGAAGCGCCAGTGCGCGATCACCCGCTGCGGCAGATGCAGGAAGTGCGTGCGCGGTTGCCCATGCCGGTGTGCTGCAACGAGGGCCTCTGGACTGAAGCCGACGCGTACGCCCGTATTCTTGGCCGCGTTGCAGATGTCTACTGCTTCAGCCCGTACTGGGTGGGGTCGCTGGGGGCGTTCCACCGCCTGGCACATGTTGCGCACATGGAAGGCTTGCAGGTGGTCAAACACACGCACGGCGAACTCGGTCTTGCCGCCGCCGCCTGCCATCATGTGCTGCTGACCCTGCCCAATATCGTCACCGGACACCAGCAGACCGCGCAGCATATGGAATTCGATATTGTGCGGAAGCCGCTGCCCATCAATACGGGTCCGTTGTGGGGTGTCCCGGAAGGCACGGGGCTGTGCGTCGAAATCGACGAGGACGCGCTTGAACACGCTGCCGACAATTTCCGCCGACAAGGTCAATATCTGCCGTATCAGCAAGAAATGCTGCGAAAAGAGGAGAGGCCATGAGCGGGCGGTTGGCGGTTAACGATGCGCGCACCGGCGGCGCCGGCATGGGACCTGCCGCGCCCGATTCAAGAGGCAATGAACCACGCCTCCAAATCCAGCCCGCCAGTCCCCACTACCAGTGGCCGTGACCCCGGAAACGCCCTGCAGAAAGCATCCAGGCCCGGGAGTGTGGGTCGCCGGCGACCGCTCTTCACTTCAATCGCAAACAGGTCGCCCCCGGAGCGCAGCACGAAGTCCACTTCCTGGCCGGCATCGTGCCAGTAGTGCACGAGCGGCGCCGTGCTGCTGTGGCCGGCATGCCGCGCGAGCAGTTCTGCGCCCACGGCGCTCTCCACCATGCGGCCCCACAGCTCCGGCGTATTGCGCAGTCGCTGAAAACCAAAGCCCTCCGACGCGGCGATGGCGCCCATCAGCGCGGTGTTGAAGACCTGCAACTTGGGGCTCGATCCCCGTTGCCGGATTACTTGACCTGCGTATTTCTGCAATCCACAGACCATTCCGGCGCCCTCCAGAAGCTGCAGGTAGTGTGCAAGCGTCGTCGTATTGCCCGCATCGGTGAGTTGGCCCATCATCTTCTGGTAGCTCAACATCTGACCGCTGTAGCGGCACGCGAGATCAAACACCCGGCGCAGCAGCGCAGGCTTTTGCACCGGCGCCATCAGCAGCACATCCTTGCTGATCGTGGTCTCGATCAGCGCATCGCGCACGTAAGCCGCCCATCGCGACTCGTCGCCAACCAGGGGCGCTGATCCCGGATATCCGCCGTAATAGATGTACTGGTCCAGTGTGAAGCCGAACGCGGCTCGCATTTCTGCATAGCGCCAGTGGGCCAGGCGTGTGATCTCGAAGCGCCCGGCCAGGCTCTCGGTCATTCCCTGCGCGATCAATAACGGCGCCGATCCCAGCACCACAGCGCGCACGTCGCGTCCGGCCGCAGTGTCTTCGTCCCACAATCGCTTGACCTCTTCGCTCCAGCGCGGAAGCTTCTGGATTTCGTCCAGCACCAGAACACAGGCGCCTGTCTGGCGGGCCAAAATGCGCGCAGTTTCCCACTGCGTCGCCAACCAGCTTGAAACCTGCAGTCCGGGGTTGTCGGCACTCGCGCTATGTTGGGCCAGTACGAGCCCTTGGGATCGCTCCCGCAGGGCCGCCAGCGCCTGCCGCACCAAGGTGGTTTTCCCCACTTGGCGCGGGCCGGCAAGCACCTGCAGGAACTGGCGCTGTTCGCCCAGACGACGGATAAACGGGAGCAGCTCGCGGCGCTGAAAATCGATGGCCATGGTATTTACTCAATCGAATGAGCAATTTTACTCAACTCATTAAGTTAATGTGGCCCTCCGGTGGCAAGTGCGACCTTTGATAGCACCGTGGCCACCACAGGTTATGGTTGCGCTCGTCAACTGCGATAGCGAATTCTCACCTTTCACGCCGCCGCGACGCTGTGCCGAACACGCGCCGCGCATGTTGCCCCAGCCCGCGCGCGACGCTTGCAAAGCGGTCGCCCTGTACCACCTGCGCCTGTGCAAAACGCGCGGCAATGCGCGCACGCAGCGGCGCCAGCCCGGTGGAGCCACCGGTGAAATACAAGGCGTCAACGCGCGCGTGGGGTACGCCGGCCTGGACCATGGTCTCGTCGGCGGCAGCGGCGATCAGGTCCAGGTCTGCCGCAAGCACCTGCATCGCTTCGGGTTCGTTGATAACGCTGTGCAAGCCGTCTTCCAGTGCGCCCAGGTCGAGCACGGTTTTTCCCGCCTCGGCGACGGCGATCTTGGCGGCTTCGGCCTGGCCTATCAATGAGTGGCCCAGCCGCTGCCGGACGACCGACATCAGGCGGGCATGCTGGCGCAGGTCGGAATAGAAGCCTTGCATTTGCTGCAACTCGGCTACCCGGCCCTGGCTGTACACGGTGTTGATCAGGTGCCAGGTTGCGAGGTCGAAATACACCTTGCTCGGAACTTCACGGCCGCCCGGCCCGAGCCCACGGTAACCGCAATGCGGCAACAGGTAGGCGAGCTCAAGCTGGCGGTCGAAGTCGGTGCCGGCGATGTGTACGCCGTAGTTGGCCAGTATGTCGCCGCGCCGGTCCACCTGCTGGCGCAGGCTGGGACCAACGCGCACCAGCGAGAAGTCCGAGGTGCCGCCGCCGATGTCGGCCACCAGAACCAGTTGCTCGCTCTGTACGGTGGTCTCGAAATCCAGCGCGGCGGCAATCGGCTCATACTGGAAAGCGATATCGGCAAAACCGGCAGCGCGCGCAGCCTGCTCCAGCGCTGCCTGCGCCGCTGCATCGCGCTGCGGTTCTCCGTCGACAAAAAACACTGGCCGCCCCAGCACCACTTGGGTCAGTGTTTGGGCGGCCCGGGCCTGACCCAGGGACCGCAGATGCTGCAGGTAGCCACCAATCACATCGAGGTAACGCACCGTGCGTCCGCCGCCCACATCGGTCGCCTGGCTGGCCAGGGTCGATCCCAGGATGCTTTCCATGGAGCGCATCAACCGGCCTTCCACACCCTCTACATATGCCGCCACCGCCGCGCGCCCGTAGTGCAATTGCGGGTCTTCAAAACTGGCCAGCCCCTCGATTGCATAAAACACGGCGGTCGGCATGCTGTTGTGCCCGGGCTCGAGTTCGACCAGTTCCACCGATGCTGCAGCGGGAATGGCAATGGCGGAGTTGGAAGTGCCGAAGTCGATGGCACAGAAAGCAGGCATGGCGTTTACGGAGGCGCCGTGTGCACCTGGTCTGGTCGGTTGCGGAGAAGAAGGCGCGATTCTATTGGTTTGTGTCGGGAAGGTTGCAGATGAACCCGGTTTGGGCGCGGCCCGGCCCGCCGTGCATACTCCTTGAATGCAACCCAGCCTGGCCGAAGCGCCTGTCCCAGCCTCTGTTTCCTCGGTCCGTATTGCGCTGGTGTTGTCGTTGGGCGCCGCAGTGTCGCTCGGTATCGCGCGCTTCGCTTATGGATTGTTGTTGCCGCCCATGCGCGACGACCTCGGTTGGACTTATGCACTGGCTGGAGCCATGAATACCAGCAATGCGGCGGGTTACCTGTTGGGTGCACTGGCGACGCCCTGGTTGCTTCAACGCATGGGCGCAGGGTCGGTGCTGCTCACGGGTAGCGCATTGGTCACGGTGTTGATGGCCATCAGCGGCCTGTTCACCGACACCACGGTCTGGTTGCTGCTACGCCTTGCGGCTGGTGCTGCCAGCGCCCTGGTGTTCATGACCGGTGGTTTGCTGGCAGCGCGACTGGGCGCGCAGGACCCGGAGCGCGGCGGCTTGTTGATCGGTTTGTACTACGGCGGAACCGGTGTAGGCATCAGTTTGTCGGCCTTGCTGGTGCCCGCGGTGCTGCACACCGCCGCCGACACGGCACATGCCTGGGCCTGGGGCTGGGCGGCGCTGGCATTGCTGTGTTTTGCAGGTACCGCGATGCTGCGCTGGCCGGTGCAGCGGCTCGGCGCGCTGGCGGGCGCGGTCAACCCTGGTGGCGGTCCTGTTGAGTCACTGGTGCCGATGCGGCGCCTGGCCTATGCCTTGGGCGCCTACTTCATGTTCGGCGTGGGCTACATTGGCTACATGACCTTCATCATTGCCTTGTTGAATGAACACGGGTATTCGGCCATTGGCATTACTGGGTTTTATACCTTGCTCGGCCTTGCCGTGATGGCCTCGTCGCGCTTGTGGGCGCGTTTGCTGGATCGCCACCGGGATGGAAGACCGCTGGCGCTGCTGAATGCCCTGCTGGGATTGGCGACGCTGCTGCCGGCCTTGAGCAGTGCATGGCCACTGGTGTTTGCCTCGGGACTGGTTTTCGGTGCGGTGTTCCTGTCGGTGGTGGCGTCCACCACCGCGCTGGTGCGCCACAACCTGCCGGATGCGCAGTTGGCATCGGGCATCGGCGCTTTCACCATTGTTTTCGCCGCCGGGCAGATCGTCGGGCCGACCGTGGTTGGCTGGATTTCAGACGGTGCCGGTGGCCTGGAGCGTGGCCTGGTGGTGTCGGCGTTGGCGCTATGGGTGGGCTCCCTGCTGGCCATGCGTCAGCGCGCAGTGGTGTTGGCGGCATGAGCGCCGCCGGGCCGCTCCCAA
>JAJAZK010000524.1 GCA_026785765.1 Rhodoferax sp.
CCGAGTTCGAGCGGGGAATGATTCAGGAACGTGTTCGGGCAGGGCTGGCACGCGCAAAGGCCAAGGGAACGAAGTCGGGCAACGCCATCGGGCGCCCGGCGGTGTCATCAGCCTTCGAAGATCGAATCCAGCAACTGCGGGCGTCATGCTTGCAAGTCTTGCAAGTCTTGCAAGTCTTGCAGTAGTCGGTGCAGTGACTCGCAGGCGAAAAACTGGGCAAGCCTGATGCAATTCAGCGCCATCGAAGCGGCACCGTCGGGTGCCGTTTTCGTTATCGGTGGCGGATTCCTTCACGCACCAGTCCCCCGTCGCGTCCCCGTCCTTTTTGCGGCTGGCAAACGTGGGCGCCGACGCCAGTTTGACCCCGGGTGCCGATTTTGACTGACCCATGGCAAAACTTTCAGCAACCCAATGTCAGTAACGATTGGCCCGTTGCTGAGGTGGGGCCATGATTTGCGGCAGCCTGGGTCAAATCAGCCTTGGCAGCACACCCATTCAAGAAAATGGCCACGAGCCGCTCCCACCAACCATCGTCTGGCCATTGCTCAGGACGATTTTCCCGGCGCAACCAATTCGAGTTGCGGAAAATACGAGGCAAAGCGGGCCACATCGCGCGTCAGCACTGGACAACCCAGATCTGCTGCATGTGCGCCGATCAGGAAGTCCGCCAGCAGACCGGCTCTCGTGCCGGCGCGTTGCCGGTATAGCGAACGGGCGCGGCCGGACAGGTAGAAGGCACTGCGCGTCAATGAACGCAAATCCAGTCCGGCTTCCTGACAAAAGGCTTCAAGCGTTTCAATTTTTGGAAAGCCGTAAGCCAATTCGGCGTAAATGATGCCGTTGATCACCAGCGGGCCGCGCTGGCTCCAGAGATCGAGTTGCGCAGCCGACCAATCCTGCCAGCTGGGATCGCCACCAGAGACGTCAACCAGCACGCAACTATCGACGACGATCACTTGGCAAGCTTGCGGTTCAAGCCGGACGCAGCCGGGGCGAAACCAGGATCACGGGCGTCTTCATCGTAGCCACGCAGCAAGCCCATGATTTCGTCGGTTGATTTCAAACCGGAGGCCGCCCATCCCGCGCGATTACTGCCCTTCAGTTTGTCGAAGCGGCTCGGTTTGGCTTTCACGGAAGTACGCCCGGTGGCCGCGGGCAAAATGACGACACTGCCGTCTTCGGTGTAGGCGAAGCGAACCGCCGCACCGGGTGCCAGACCGAGATGGTCGCGCATTGCTTTCGGGATGGTGACTTGGCCTTTGACCGTCAGGTTGGCTTGCATGGCAATCCTTCAAGTATTACAGTAATTTCATTGTAATACCTTTGAATGTTTCCTTCGATTGTTGAGACTGGCTGTTGAGGCCGCCTCCGTTTTGACCCAGGCGACCGAAAATTAGTGCCCCACCGTGGCAGGGTGCAACCCATTACTGGTATCGGGTTGCAGATGCCAGCCATGGGTAATTCCAAATCGGTGCCCTGAGTCAATTGGTCGTCGGCGCACACAGTCTGCCTGGCTGATCGCGAAATGCATCATCCCCGCGAGTCGGTTACTCCGCCCTGGCAAGCAAGGCGCGCCTCAAATTGGGGGGAACTTAGGGGGGAAGATAGAAGAAAATCATCAATGAGCAACGTCCATGCCAGATGCTCTGCTGACAGCGCTCCCGCCAATCTTGATACGGTTATGGTATCCCTACCGAGACGCGTCCCGCAGGCACGGCCGCCACACCGGCCACGTCAGCAACAGGCTGGCAAAACCGCCCAGTGCGCAGGTCATGGCTGCCATCGGAGCGCCCATGCGTTCGGCGAGCCAGCCGATGGCCAGGAAACCCAGCGGAGATACGCCGATGCACATCGTCAGTAGTCCCATTGCTTCCATCCGCTGGCCCTGCGGTACAGCCGTGTAAACGAGTGTCGTTTGCATGACGGCGAAGCCCGCCTGTACAAGCCCCAGCAGCAGCAGCGTAGCGCCTGTCAGCACCGGATGCGCGCTCCAGGCAAACACTATTTGCAACGCCAGAAAACACAGCAACGCGCCCACATACACCTGCGCGTGGCGCAAACGCCCGGACAGTGAGGTCAGCAGGATCGCACCGACCAGGGAACCCACGGCGTCCATGCTGGCCAACAGCCCGATACCCTGGGTGTCGAGGTGCAGCCGTGACTGCCCGATCACCGGCACCATGCTCAACACCGGCCAGGCAAACAGGTTGAAGAGAATCGTGAGCCACAACGTCGCCCGAAAGCGCGCTGACTCACGCGCCGCCTGGAACCCTCTGGCCAGCACGGTTCCCAAACCAGTGCGCATTGGCGGCTGCGCTGCAGGCCGCTCGGACAGACCGATCACGGCGGCCAGAGCTGGCAGATAGAGAATCGCCGCAAGCAGGAACACGGCCGTCAGCCCACCGCCTGCCAGCAGCAGCCCGCCGATTGCCGGACCGAGCAGGCGGCACGCGTTCGAAGCCACTGCATCAAGCGACATGGCGTGGGCCATGCGCGACAGCCCCGCAATGTCACCCATCAAGCCGCGCCGCATCGGCATGTCGCCGGCCCACACCGCGCCATTGATGAAACTCGCTGCGGCGAGGTGCCAGACCTCGATGGCCCCCAGAGATGCGATCACCAGCAGACTGACAGTGGTCAGCAGCAGGGCGCCGTACGACACGAGCAGACCGCTGCAGCGCGGAATGCGCGCAGCCACGGCGCCCAATACCAGTCCGAACAAGGCAAGCGGCAACATTCGCAGCATCATCATGCTGGCGACCCACATTGCCGACTGCGTGACCGTGTACGCAAACACGGCGAAAGCCAGCATCTCCATCGAACGGATCAGCGATATGAGCATGCCCATAGCCCACAGCCGCCGGAACTGCGGGTCATGGTGAATCGGCAGCGCGACAGCCGCAGCGGGATCGAGCGGCGCTTGGTGTGGCAAAGGGTGGGGACGTGCCCGCTCAGCGCAGGCGACGGCTTGACGGCGTAATCAAGCGTTGAATTTTATCCACCGGCGTTCCGTATGCCACGCAAGCGCGACGTCCGCGCGGGCGAATTGCCGGGATGCGCGACGGCGTTGGCCAACGCGCGCAGATCCCAGAGGCCGTCCTTTCGGTTAGAGGCGCGAACCTCCGTGCGGCAGGCCGGGCTGACCAACACGGCGATGGCGTCAGAGGCCCGCGCTGCCCTGATCGCACTCTTCTTGCACTTGAAGCACCTCGGTGCGGAGGAGGCGTTTGCCATGGCGACGGAAACATGGGCGACCAGGTCGTCTGGCGATCCGGCGATCCGGCGACTAGGGGTTAGTCCCAGTGTTGCGCGGCAAATGGTAACGATTACACTCCGACGCATTCGGGCAACACGCCCGCCCTCTTCAGCACGCCCGCCCTCTATTCGATGCCGTCGTCAAGACCTGTTCAAAAGCCAGCCGTGCACGCCACCCCAATGTCAATCAAAGTCGTGGCCGAACGCGCTGGCGTGTCAGTGGCAACCGTGTCGCGCGTTCTCAACGATCACGACGCGGTGCGCGAAGAAACGCGCATTCAAGTGCAGCGCATCATCGACGAATTGGGCTACCAGGCGAACCACCTTGCGCGCAATCTGCGCACCGCGCGAAGCGGGCTCGTGCTGGTGACTGTGCCTGACCTGCGCAACCCGTTCTACGGCCGCGTCATCGAGGGCATCTCCGAACGGCTGCAGCCGCTTGGATACCACACGCTGCTGTGCGATACGCGCCAGCGCAGCAAGCAAGTCAGCAACCATCTGCGATTGATCCTGCAGCGCAAGGTGGACGGCGCCATTTGCCTGGACCCCTACACCGTCCATCGGTCGCTCGCAGAAGATTTGCATGACCTGCCCTGGGTGGCCTGCTGCGAGTACGACGAAGACACACAGGTGCCCCACGTGGGCATCGACAACTTCGCTGCTGCCCGCGATGCCGTGAGCTACCTGCTGGACCGCGGGCACCGCCGCATCGCAATGATCGGCTTCGACCAGAGTTTTCTGTTCGCGCGCCAGCGCCGGGCGGGCTATGTGGCGGCGCTCAAGCAAGCGGGCGTGGCGCTGGACCTCGACCTGCTGCGCGTGGCACCGGGACTTGGCTTTGACGATGGTGCGAACACGATGCAAAGCTTGTGTC
>JAJAZK010000525.1 GCA_026785765.1 Rhodoferax sp.
CTGGGGTCGGCCAGTGCGGTCCGGATTGCCTCGCGTGTGCCCACCCTATTTTGCCCGGGCGGGGCCGCCTGCCCGGAGGTGCCACGCAATAACCAGGCCGCCGGCAGCGCCAGCAACACCAGCAGTGCCAGCACCTGCATGGCGTTGGCCCAGCCAACGCCCACCAACAGGGCGCCGGCAACCGGCGCCATGGCAAATTGTCCGAACGATCCGCCAGCATTGACCACGCCACTGGCCAGGCCGCGCTTGTCCGCGCTAACCAACCGTGTCGTCGCCGCCATCAGGACAGCCGGGCCGGCGATGCCCGCACCACCGGCGGACAAGACGCCGATTGCTACCACCAGACCCAGCGTGGTCGTCATCCATGGTGTGATGAAGATGCCAAGCGCGACCAGCATCACACCAACGAACAAGACGCGGCCGGCACCGACCCGATCGGCAATGGCACCCGCGAATGGCTGTGTCAGCCCCCACCACAACTGGCCAACGGCAAATGCCAGGCTGATGTTGGCGAATCCGAGCGCAGTGGCCGTGTTGAGCGGACCCAGGAACAAGGCCATGCTCTGACGCGTACCCATGGTCAGGGCGAAAATTCCCGCCGCGGCGAACAGTACCAGCCAAAACCCATAACTGGCACGGCGGGCGGGTGCAGAGGCATTCGTCATGGTGATCTCCTGGTTTCATCGTAACCCACCCCTGCGCCACACTGGATGGCCGCATTTTCAGGGCCAGTGCTGAGTCCTTGGAAACAGAGCCGCCGCCAACGTAACTGGCGCCTGGTACAGGCGCAACGCCAATCGAACCGGGCCGACACGAACCAGTTTTTTGGTGCATGATGATGACGTTTCTCATCAACAAACCGGGAGTCTCCATGCGCAAACTGCTTTTCGTCCTGCTGTTGTGGTTCGGTGCAGCCAGCGCCGCACTGGTGCATGCGGCGGGTCCTGCCGTACCGGACAAGAGCGCCAAGGAGGTACAACTGGTCGTGCGGGCCCAACTTGATGCTTTCGCAGCGGATGATGCGAAGCGCGCGTTTTCCTTCGCGGCCAGCAACATCCAGGAAATGTTCGGTAGCGCCGACCAGTTCATGCAGATGGTGCGCGGCAGTTACCCGGTGGTGTACCGCCCGGCGACGGTGGCCTTCCTGACGCCGAAGCCCGACGGCAAGACGGTCATGCAACCCGTAGCGATGACTGATGGGCAGGGTGGTACATGGATTGCGGTATACCGACTGGAGCAGCAAAAGAACAAGTCGTGGCGCATTGCAGGTTGCGTGCTGGTACCCAACAACGCACAAACGGTCTGACCTTGCGGTAAACGCTGCTGCACAGCGGCGGGGTTTTGCCATGGGACAATTGCTGCTGTCCCTTCCTTCCACGGCACAACCATGCGAATCCTCCACACCATGCTGCGCGTCGGCGACTTGCAGCGGTCAATTGATTTCTACACCGGCGTGCTGGGCATGCAATTGCTGCGCAAATCGGACAACCCGCAGTACAAATACACGCTGGCCTTTGTCGGTTACGGCTCCAACCCCGAGCATGCGGAGCTTGAGCTAACCTACAACTGGGGCACGGAGAGTTACGACATGGGGACAGCCTTCGGCCATGTCGCACTCGGTGTACCGGACGTGGCTGCCGCGTGCGAAAAAATTCGCGCCGCCGGTGGCAACATCACACGTGAGGCAGGACCGGTCAAGGGCGGCACCACAGTGATCGCCTTCATCACCGACCCGGACGGCTACAAAGTCGAACTGATACAGCGCCTGGGCTGATGCTGGTTGCGGATCGGCGCGGGGCGCTGCTGGTTTTTGCCTCCGCAGCGGTGTGGAGTTTGGGCGGTGTGATCGCCAAGTTCCTGAGCATGACCGACCCTTGGGCGGTTATTTGCTGGCGCTCCGTCTTTGCGGCCTTGTTCCTGCTGTGTTTCATGCTCTGGCGCAACGGCTGGTCGGGCACAAAACAGATGTTCAGGGCGATGGGCTGGGCCGGCATTGGCGTCGGCCTGTGTTTTGCCACGGCCTCCACCTGTTTTGTCGTCGCGCTGGGCTACACCACGGTTGCCAACATTTTGCTGATGCAGGCCGGTGCGCCCCTGATCGCAGCGCTGGCGGGTTTCCTGCTGTTTCGCGAACGCGTCGATAGCGCCACCTGGCTGGCGATTCTGGCGGTGATCGGTGGCGTCGGCATCATGGTCTCAAACGCCATTGCCGGGCGCGTCTCGCCCATCGGCGACGGCCTGGCGCTGCTGATGTCGTTCGCGGTGGCAGGTGCCACCGTACTCACACGCCGGCACGCCGAAGTACGCATGATGCCTGCGGTATGTTTTGGTTGTGTCGCCGCCGCCTGTGTGGCCGGTGTGATGGCGGGCCCGCTGCAGGTCAAAGCAACGGACGCCACCTTGTTGTTTGTCTTCGGTGCGCTCAACCTCGGGCTCGGCATGGCCTTGTTCGTGACCGGTGTGCGGTTACTGCCAGCGGCGCTGGGCGCACTGATTGGAACGGTCGAGCCGGTGCTCGGCCCAATCTGGGTCTGGCTGGTGCACGGCGAAGTCCCTGGTGAGCGCACGCTGCTTGGCGGTAGCGTTGTGATCCTGGCGCTGGTGCTGCATCTGGCATGGCAGTTCCGGCAACAGGGCAGGCGGGACCCAGCGACTGGGGTCAATTGAGTCGCTGCCGCCTTCCAGACGAAATACAGACAATAGCAGCATCGGCGGACGAAAAAGCGACCAAAACTGCAGTTTCGAACTGAAGCTGGATCCGCGCCAGACGTCAGGCCTGTGAAGAACGGCGCTTCAGCAACCACGGGCGGCGCCGCGCGCCGCTCCAGGAAATAAAAAAAATGGCACCCCGCAGGGCGCCATTTTGATATTGGGCAAACCAGTCGCGCGATTCAGGGCAGGTAGTTTGCCGCCCGGCGCCGCACCGCAACCGTGCCGAGTAACGCCAAGCCGGCCAGAAGCATCGCGGAAGTGCCCGGCTCAGGTATGCCGGGAACGATCACGATCGTGCCACCGTAACTGTTGATGATCGCGTTTGCGTTCAGGTTGCCGACGATATCGCCGTTGCTGAGGTTGGTAAACGATGCGAACAGTTTGCCGGATTGCACCAACGGCGTTCCAAAGCCCTCTGCAAACACCAACTTTTGCGTCGAGGAACTCTGCCGGTCCAAGCCGCCAAACATGTCCGGCCCTTCAGCCGTCAAAAAAGCCCAGGCGTAAGCTGCACCGCCCAAGGGCGCGTTCATGTCGATCGAGGCAGAGGCAAAAACAGAGAACACCACCATCGAATTGCTGCCCAGCGTAAACGTCCCATTACGGCTTACCGAAGAGCCGTTTTCCGGCACCGTCGGATGGGAAGTGAACTGTGACAGTAACGTACTGGCCGAACTCGAAGCAGAATTGACGCCGCCGACCACGCTCAAGGTCGACGTCCAATCCCCCGCGGAGTCCGACGTCCCTGGAAAGTTGATGTTGACGTAGGTGTTTTGCGACCCAGTGTCAAAGATGAAAGAGGGCGAAGAATTTCCGCTTACTCCGAATGCCTGAACATTGAAAGTAGCCCAATCGATTGACGCAGTTGCCGCTGGCGATGGAACTACTGCCCCGGCACCTCCCGCGCCGACAAACACCACCAATGCCGCCAGAACACGCCGAATACTGGAATAACGCATTTTGCTTTTCTCCCTGGTTGACTGAAGTTTGAATGTAAGCGGCAGCAAAAAGCGCGCCATCTCATTTTTTATGAATAAAAACACATGCTTAGCGGTGTTGAGTCTTCGAAAAACGTCGAATCGCAATGAAGATGTAAAAGAGCTCGACAGCCGAGTTGACGACTATCTCTTAACCACTTTGGGCACTAGGCACGCGATTGAGCGCAGCCCAGGCATGCGCCAGAAACAATGGTGGCGGGTAAACCAGTCCGACAGCGCCTGCCTTCAAACCGGCTTCGCGTCCGCCGCCGTCATCCCGATTGCCCCTTCACATGTTCAGCCAATAGTCGCACGTGGAGAGCTGTTATAAAGAGCGGTGGCTCGAAAGGCCAAAGGCAATTTGGGCGCAGCACTGATCGGTATTTGAAGTGCGCGTTGCCCAGCTCAGTCGGCGAACGTCTTCTTCACGAAGCCGACTGCGGCCTGCGCCGCCTTGTCACGCGCGCGCGTGTTTCCCTCCACCGTGGCGCCGAAGCGCCACAGCCTTTCAGTGCGGCCAAATATGCGTCGCCCGACAGCCGCGCTCCGGTCATGCGGTCATACGCGTAGAGGGTGTCGATGTCGATCTCGACCGGGCAATCCGCCTTGGTGCGCGTCGCGCCGCGGACGTTGTAGCGCTTCTGGTCGTCCGAATCGAACTTGTGGTGTGCGCCCTCGATCACGACAAATCCCACTGGCGTGCCCGCTTTTCCGATCTTGTCGGCGTAGTCCTGGCATGGGCCGATCGGCGTATAGTCGTCGGCGTCGCCGTGAATGAACAGCATTGGAGACTTCGAGAATACTCCGGGCTTCACCACCAGCCGGAAAACTCCGGCGCAGCCGCCGCCATAGGTCGGGATGTGGGCCGCATAACGCAACCCGTCGGGCAGTTTCTGGGCGGTGATGATCCGCTCGACGGCTGTGCGCAGGGTCGCCGTCCCGCCACGCGAAAACCCCATGATCGCAATGCGCTTCGCGTCGATGCGTGGGTGCGTTGCCAGCAGCTTTAGCGTGGCAAACGAGTCGGCCACGTCCGCTGCGAACGGCACCAGAGACTGGTCTTCGGCGGTGCTCTGCACGCCGCGCGGGCCGAACATGTCAAGCGTGAAGACGGCGATGCCAGCGGCGTTGAACTGCTTCGGCCAGTAGTCAAGCCCGGCGTTGTAGATGCCGCCGGATCCGTGCACCAGAACGACTGCGGGCACCTTGTCGTTACCAGGCGGCATGAAAAGGTGGCCGACGATATTGACAGCCTCGCCGGTCGTGTTGCCCTTCCGGAGATCGGGGATCAACTTGGGCGTCCAGCTGGCGAACGCGTACTTGCCATTCGGTGCTCCGTTCGCGAAGCTCGTGACGAGCTCCTGCGCTTGGACGGCTGTGATGAGGATCGCGCTGGCAACTGTGCAGTTAGCAGGGCACGCAATTGAAGGGCGACGGATGTCAAGGCACGCATATCGACTCCCCGGTGGCTTGATCCGCGACTGCGTCGCGCAGCATGATTCAACGCGGTCGCCGTTGCGTGTAAGGCCGCTCGTTTCGAGTGGGCTGTGTTATCGTGATTTGGCCAGTGTTGCAGCCGCCGCAGGGCTGTATGGCTTGGCCCATGCCTTTGAAAACTCCCGCGCCACAAACCCGACGCCGCCAGCCGCCGACCGGACAAACCGGTTGGGCACGCTGGCTGCCCGGCTGGCAGTTGCTGAGGCATTACCAATTGAACTGGCTACGGCATGACGTGGCCGCTGGTCTGGTGCTGACGACGATGCTGGTGCCAGTGGGCATCGCCTACGCCGTCGCCTCAGGGGTACCAGGCATCTACGGCTTGTACGCCACCATCGTCGCGCTACTCGCCTATGCCCTGTTCGGCCCGAGCCGCATCCTCGTGCTGGGGCCGGACTCTGCGTTGGCCGCGCTGATCCTGGCGGTGGTGTTACCGCTGTCGGGCGGCGACCCGGCGCGTGCAGTGGCGTTGGCTGCCATGATGGCCATCTTCTCAGGGCTGTTGTGCATCGCCGCCGGCGTGGCACGGCTGGGGTTCATCACCGAACTGTTGTCCAAGCCGATCCGCTACGGCTACATGAACGGCATCGCGCTGGCCGTGATACTGAGCCAGCTACCCAAGCTGTTTGGCTTTGCCGTGGATGCCGCCGACCCGCTGGAGCAATTGCTGGGCCTGCTGCGCGCGCTTTGGACCGGCGGCGCGAACCTGGCTACGCTGGGCCTGGGAGTGGGCGCGTTGCTGCTGATCCTGTGGCTCAAGCGCTGGCGGCGCGTGCCCGGGATGCTCATCGCCATCGTCGCCGCCACGCTGGCGGTGGCGCTGTTCGGCCTGGACCGACAGGCCGAAGTGGCGATACTGGGCCGCCTGCCCGAGGGCCTGCCCACATTCGCTATTCCCTGGATCACGCGCGAAGATGTAATGCCACTGCTGGTTGGTGGCATCGCGGTGGCGCTGGTGTCCTTTGCCGATACCAGCGTGCTGTCGCGTACGATGGCGCAACGCGCGGGCCATGCGGTCGATGCCAACCAGGAGATGGTGGCGCTGGGCGCAGCCAACCTGGCAGTGGGCTTTTTCCAGGGCTTCCCGATCAGCGCCAGCGCGTCGCGCACACCGGTGGCCGAAGCGGCGGGCGCGAGGTCGCAGATCACGGGGGTGGTCGGCGCATTGGCGGTGGCCGCGCTGCTGCTCGCCGCGCCAGGACTGCTGCAACATCTGCCGGACAGCGCGCTGGCCGCGGTGGTCATCGCTTCGGTCATCAGCCTGATCGAGTGGCGCGACCTGCGCCGCATCTGGCGCATCCAGCGCTGGGAGTTCTGGTTGTCGATCGTCTGCACGCTTGGAGTGCTGACGGTGGGTGCGATCCAGGGCATTGCACTGGCGGTGGTGATTGCAGTGGGCGAATTCCTGTGGGACGGCTGGCGCC
>JAJAZK010000526.1 GCA_026785765.1 Rhodoferax sp.
AGGAAGCCCAGTGTTGGAATTGCCGGCACGTTGACCGAGCCGGTGAAGTAACCCGCCACATCGTCGCGCTGCGCGGCCCGGGCTACTGGCACGATGTCGAAGCGCAGGCCCGGGATGCGACTTTTGCTGTCCTCGAAAAGAACCGCGCGTACGTTGCGCGCCGCGTCTTCCGTGCGTACCAGGTAGACGGTTCCTTTTGGGTAGCTGTAGTCGGCCGCAACACCACGGTCGATCAGCCGGCGCACCTCCTGCGATGACTCGCCTGCCAGCATCATGGCCGGCCGAGGCAGGGGCAGGTAGGGTGCCACTCCCTGTCCGCCATTGAAGTAGCGGCTGGCACGGGTCGGTCCGCAGGTGGCCGAACAAAACGCTTCGTCGTAGCCAAATGCAAAGGCCGCCGTCATTCCCATGCAGGCGGCGCGCCAGGGTCGCGTCCATGCCAAGGCAAATGCCTGGATGCCGGGCGGCAGCTTCTTTTGCACCTCGGCGTACACCCGTTCGAACTCCTCGCGCGGCATGGCGCCGACCTCGTGCGCGAACGCCACCTCGATCACATTGGCTGCCGGAATATCGCGTTTGAGGCGGTAATAGGCGGCCGTCTCGACGCTGGCCGGGTCCGCGGTGTTCACAATCAGAGCGAGTTCCGGCGCATTCAAGGCCCAGACGCGGCTGGCGCACAACAGCACGGCGCATAGCAGACACGCGGCTTGGAGGAATCGCGTCAGGCAAAACATGGGGAGTGCGTGGTAGAAGCGGGGCGCGCGTGTCAGGGTATGCAGTATGACGCGCAGCCACGACACACTGGCGAGTCGGGACAATTGGCGCGGCTCGATGGCTTTGGTGGGACAAAAAGGCGTCGGCGAGCCGCGCTGCCTGTCATCGGCACGGTGCCTCTGACCTGTGGTTTGGCTGGGCGCCTGATGACCCTTGCGGCAGCGCTGGCCCCGATTTCAGCGAAGATGATGATCTACAGTCGGGGGCGTCGGGCGAGCGCCCAAGTGCTCGCGGTTTTCGTTTGTGCCCAATACACGGAGCTCTCTTCATGGCTGATTCACCCCCCTACAGCCCGCCCAAAGTCTGGACCTGGAACAGGGAAAGCGGCGGCCGGTTCGCCAACATCAACCGTCCGATCGCGGGGCCGACCCACGAAAAGGAACTGCCACTGGGGCGCCATCCATTGCAGTTGTATTCACTGGCCACGCCAAACGGCGTCAAGGTGACGGTGATGCTGGAGGAGTTGCTGGCGCTGGGTCATGCCGACGCCGAATACGACGCCTGGCTGATCCGGATCAACGAGGGGGACCAGTTCGGCAGCGGTTTTGTGGGGGTGAACCCGAACTCCAAGATTCCGGCCCTGCTCGACTGCAGCGGGCCGACACCGATCCGGGTTTTCGAGTCCGGTGCGATTCTGCTGCACCTGGCCGAGAAGTTCGGCGCCTTCCTGCCTGCGGATGGGCAAGCCCGCGCCGAATGCCTGTCCTGGCTGTTCTGGCAGATGGGCAGTGCGCCGTATCTGGGTGGTGGCTTCGGGCACTTCTATGCCTATGCGCCAACCAGGATCGAATACGCGATCGACCGCTTCGCGATGGAGGTCAAGCGCCAGCTCGATGTGCTCGACCGGCGTCTCGGTGAAAGCGCGTTTCTGGCGGGGGACGAGTACACGATCGCCGACATGTCGGTCTGGCCTTGGTACGGTGCCCTGGTCAAGGGCCTGGTGTACGAGGCCGGTGAGTTCCTGCAGGTGCAGGAGTACCAGAACGTCCAGCGCTGGACCAACCTGATCGCCACCCGGTCGGCAGTCAAACGCGGGCGCATGGTCAACCGTGTTTTGGGTGATCCGGCGAGCCAGTTGCATGAGCGGCATGAGGCTGGCGACTTTGATACCAAGACGCAGGACAAGCTGGTGGCGGTGGCGACGCCGCAGCCCTGAGCCGGTGCAGGCCTGGGCTCGCGCCAGCGTGCCAGTGCGCTGGCTGCGCGTGTCGACTCAGGCCGCCAATTTGACGCTGTGCCGATGCGCCAGCGTGCGCACCGCCAGCGGCCGCACTGCGTCGCCGATTGCGCCAATATGTTCCGGCGTCGTGCCGCAGCAACCGCCCACGATGTTCACCAGGCCCTGCTCTACAAACTCGCGCAAGAGGCGTGATGTCACCTCGGGCGTCTCGTCAAAACCGGTTTCCGACATCGGATTGGGCAGGCCGGCATTCGGGTAACAACTGATAAAGGTGTCGGGTGCGACGCGGTTGAGTTCCTGGATGTAGGGACGCATCAAGGCCGCGCCGAGCGCGCAATTCAGGCCAATCGCCAACGGCTGCGCATGGCGCACGCTGTACCAGAACGCGGTGACGGTTTGCCCACTCAGGATGCGCCCGGAGGCGTCGGTCACGGTGCCGCTGATGATCAGCGGCAGGCGTTCACCGGTCTGCTCGAAAACTTCGTCGATGGCGAACAGGGCCGCCTTGGCGTTCAGCGTGTCGAAGATGGTCTCCAGCAGCAATACGTCGCTGCCGCCTTCGATCAAAGCCAGGGCCTGTTCATGGTAAGCCACACGCAGTTGCTCAAACGTGACGTTGCGCGCGCCGGGGTCGTTCACGTCCGGGCTGATGCTTGCTGTCTTGGGCGTGGGGCCGAGCGCCCCCACTACAAAGCGCGGTTTGTCGGGCGTGGAGAACTTGTCGCAGGCGGCGCGCGCCAACTGCGCCGAGGCGAAATTCATCTCGCGCGCCAGGCTGGCCATGTCGTAATCGGCCTGCGCCACCGTGGTGGCGCCAAAGGTGTTGGTCTCCACCATGTCCGCGCCAGCGGCCAGGTAGGCTTCGTGGATGCTGCTCACCACGTCGGGACGTGTCAGGCTGAGCAGCTCGTTGTTGCCCTTGACATCCTTGTGGAAGTCGCGAAACCGCTCACCCCGGTACTGCCCTTCGTCGAGCCGGAAGCGCTGGATCATGGTGCCCATGGCTCCATCCAGGATCAGGGTGCGCTGTTCCAGCAGGGACGGCAGTTGTGCGGCGCGGGTGTAGTGTGGTGTGTTCAATTGGATTTCTCGGCTCCGTTCGCGTACTCGAGCGCCTTTTGCTGGCCGTTGGCAAAGGTGTGCAGGCCCTTGCCATTGCGTACCCCGCGCTCGAACACGCCGGTGTATTTGTCTCCGTTGGAAAAATAATGCGTGCCGTTGCCTGATTGTGCGCCCGCCCGGAACGTGCCTTCGTAGCGCTCGTTGTTCGCAAAATAGTGCACCCCCGTGCCGTCCTTCGCGTCGTCCCGGAAATCGCCTTCATAACGGTCGCCGTTGGCCAGCAACAACTTTCCCTTGCCGTTGAACACGTTGTTGGTGAAGTTGCCTTCGTAGCGGTCACCGTTGGCAAACCGGTAGACACCTGCGCCCTGTTTGATGCCGCGCACGTAGTTGCCATCGTAGGCGTCACCGTTGGCATACGAAAGACGGCCGGGCCCTTCGTACAGGTTATTGGCAAACCGGCCTTCGAAGCGGTCCTTGTTGGCAAACAGATAGACGCCGCGGCCATGCTTCATGCCCAGGACGTAGTCGCCTTCGTAACGGTCGCCGTAGGCAAATGTCATTGTGCCCTTACCGTTGAAGATGTTGTCCTGCAGCCCGCCTTCATAACGATCCCCATTGGAGAAGAGGTACTTGCCCGTCCCGGTGCGCATGACGCCAATCACGTCGCCCTCGTATTTGTCGCCGTTGGACAGGCTGTAACTGGCGTACGACCTGCTGCTGGTCGATGGAACCAGGGTGCCAGCCGTTGCCGGCGCTGTCGTCGGCACAGAGCCGGTCGGCGTGTTCGGCGCTGCAGATGACGGGCGGCTTGGCACGCTGTTGGCGGCCACCACCACGGGTGGTAATGCCGCGCTGGCGCCGGACGGCGTGGCCGGGCCCGTCGCCGTCTGCTGGGGCGCAGTATTGGCACGCAAGCGCGAGATATTGGCGCGCGCCAACCCGGCATAACGGCCGGTCGGGTAGGTGCTGAGGTAGGCCTCATAACCCTCGCGGTTGTCAGGCGCCTTGGTGTCCTGCCAGAACTGGTCTTCCCGCGCGGATTCCGCGGCCGGCCCGAGGCTCTGTGCCGCCGCTGACCCGGCTTGCGGCGAATGGAAATAAAAGTCCCCGGTCGAGTCATTCACGATCAGCGGGCGCTGGTCGTGGTTGACGGTGCGGGCCAGACGCTCTACAGAATTCTTTACCTCCAGCGCCAGCGCCTCCACGTTCAAGCCCGGTTTGCGCATGCGAGCCACAAACTCGCGCGTGAACACGCCGTTCGGATTGGTGTCCTTGTCATTCAGCGAGTCCAGCGCACGCTGGTTGCGTCCGGCCGAGAAGACCACCATCTGGCCCTTCGCCAGGTCCGGGGCATTCAATCCCCGGGCGACGCCGATGGTGCGACCGCGCGAACGCAGCGGGTTGTCACGGCAGGCATCCACGATGATCAGGCTGAAGCGCGGCTTGACCTTGTCGAGCTCCTCGAGCAAGCCGTTCACCGAGTACGAGATCTTTTCGATTTGCGACTGTGTTTCGCCCTCGATGTCGGTGGGCAACAGGTAACTGCCGCGTTCGGTCTGTACGCCGTGACCGGCGTAGAACATTACCACTTCGTCGCCGCCCTTGATCTGGTCGAAAAAATCCTCGAACGCAACAACCATCTGCTTGAAATTGAGGTCCCGGTGCTTCTTTACCTGAAAACCGGACAACTCCAGCTCGCGGGCCATCGAGTCGGCGTCGTTGCCGGCCTTCTCCAACCGCGCCACATTGGAATAGTTGTCATTGCCAATGACCAGTGCAATGCGTTTCGCCCACGCTGGCGCGGCGGTCAGGCTGACAAGGCACAACAGGCTGACAAGTCGCAGGATTCGGGCAGTCATGCGTCCGGATGGTCAACAACGCAGGTGAAAAAGGCGCCACCGGCGGGGGCGTGTCAGTGTAACGCTGCCAGTCTGCTGCTGCCAACCCGCAGGAGGACGGGCTTCCCGGCTGCGCCACAATTGCCAAATGCATGTGGCTAAAGAAATATTGCTCGAGGTATTCGGATTCCAGGCCTTTCGTGGCCCGCAACAAGCCGTCGTCGAGCACGTGGGCGCAGGTGGTGACGCGCTGGTCCTGATGCCCACCGGTGGCGGCAAGTCCTTGTGTTACCAGATCCCGGCGATCGCGCGCCAGCGCGCCGGCCAAGGCACGACGGTGGTGATTTCCCCATTGATCGCGCTGATGCACGATCAGGTCGGTGCCTTGCACGAAGCCGGCGTCAGTGCCGCCTTCCTCAACTCGACCCTGTCCATGGACGAGGCGGCGCAGATCGAGCGGCAAATGGTGCGCGGCGAACTCACGCTGCTGTACGCGGCGCCAGAGCGCGTCACCACGGCGCGTTTTCTGGCCCAGCTTGACGCGATGCAGCAGCGTGGCAAGCTCAGCCTGTTTGCAATCGACGAGGTGCATTGCGTCAGCCAGTGGGGCCACGATTTCCGTCCCGAGTACCGCGCGCTGACGGTGTTGCACGAGCGCTATCCCTCGGTCCCGCGGGTTGCCCTGACGGCCACGGCCGATGCGCAGACGCGCGAGGACATCGTGGAGCGGCTGCAACTGCAGGATGCGCGCACATTTGTCAGCAGTTTTGACCGCCCCAATATCCGCTACACCATTGTCGAGAAAAACGACGCCACAGCGCAGCTGCTGCGCTTCATCCGCGGCGAACACGACGGCGACGCCGGCATCGTTTATTGCCAGTCGCGCAAGCGCGTTGAGGAGATCGCGCAGACCCTGTGCCAGCAGGGATTCGACGCGCTGCCCTACCACGCCGGGCTCGACGCCACCGTGCGGCAGAAAAACCAGGACCGCTTCTTGCGCGACGAAGGTGTGGTGATGGTGGCGACGATCGCCTTCGGCATGGGCATCGACAAGCCCGACGTGCGCTTTGTAGCGCACCTGGACATGCCCAAGAATATCGAGGCCTATTACCAGGAGACCGGCCGCGCCGGGCGCGATGCGACAGCCGCCGATGCCTGGATGGCCTATGGCTTGCAAGACGTGGTGAACCAGCGCCGCATGATCGACGAGAGCCCGGCCGGGGACGACTTCAAGCAGGTGATGCGCGGCAAACTCGACGCCCTGCTCGGCCTGGCCGAGGCCACGGACTGCCGCCGCGTACGCCTTTTGCTGTACTTTGGTGAGAGTTACTCCGGTCTCAGCCGCGACGGTGTTGCGGCGTGTGGCAATTGCGACAACTGCCTGTTCCCGCCCGAGGTGTGGGACGCCACCGACGCCGCGCGTAAATTGCTCAGTACGATCTACCGGGTGCAGCAGAGCAGCGGCATCAGCTTCGGCGCTGGCCACATCATGGACATCGTGCGCGGCAAAGCGACCGAAAAGGTGATGCAGCACGGGCACCTTGAGCTCAGCACCTTCGGCATCGGTGCCGCCTTCAGCGAGCAGCAACTGCGCGCCGTGTTGCGCCAGCTTGTCGCGGTGGACGCGGTGGCGGTGGATGCGCAGGCCTTCAACACCCTGCGCCTTACGCAGGCGTCACGCGCGGTGCTGCGCGGCGAAATGCTGGTGCAATTGCGTGACGCGGTAGCCCCCCCCGCCTTGGGCAAGGGGCGGCCGCGGGCGGGCAGCGGCCGCACACCGGCCGTGGCCCGGGCGCCGTTGCCGCTCGATTCCGCTGCACAGCTGCGGTATGCCGCCTTGCGCGAATGGCGCGCCGAGGTGGCACGCTCGCACAACCTGCCAGCCTACGTGATTTTTCACGACACCACGCTGGCGGCGATCGCCCAGCGCGCGCCGCACTCGCTTGACGACCTGCAAGGCATCAGCGGCATCGGCGCCAGGAAGCTTGAGGCTTACGGGGACGCCGTGTTGCAGGTGCTGGGAACGTAACTGCCGTAGCAACCAGAGCCGGCGTGAGACAGCGGCGGCCACGGCGAATTCAGGCCATCTCAGTTGCTGATGATGGCCCAGCCGGGGCTGCCGTCCTTGAAGTCCAGGTTCATCACGGTGGCGCATTTGAGCCCAGGCGGGCTTCGCCGCCCAGTGCCTGGAGCAGGTCGCGGACCAGGCCGGCAAGCTCGCTCGTGGCAATCGTCGCGTTGGCGTCAAAATCGTCATCCCGGCCGTCACCTGCCGCCGCCGGGCTGCTTTCAAACACCACGTCCAGAAACGCCAATTTCTTGATCTGCAAGGTTTCGGTAAGCACGAACGACAGCCGGTCGTTCCAGGTCAGCGCCAGTCGGGTGGGCATCTTGCCTTGCGCGATGTGCTGGCTTACCTCCTCGGTGTCGAGCGCATGGCGGGTGTAACGCACTACAGCCCGGGATTCATCGGCCGCCTTGAGTTCGCATTCGCGGTCGATGCTGAAGCCCGCAGGTGCCTCCTGGGTGGACAACCAGTCGGCCATTGCCGCCGCCGCTGAGGTCTGGGTGTTGACCAGTTCCAGCGCCAGGCCGTCTACTGCTTTTATCAGCGCGGTCGTGACGTCGTCGGCCTTGGCCTGGCTGGCGGCGCCCAGCAGCAGGCGACGCGCCTTCGGATCAATCCACACCAGCACGCTGGACTGTTTGGAAAATGCCAGCGGCAGCAGAGCCAGCCGCGCGTCGTCGCGCAGCGCCCGGGCTTCCTTCTTGCCCGGTTTGCGCCCGGTGGCGGCTTCGATCTGTGCGAGTTGCTGCTGCACCCTGCGCTTGACCACAGCCGAGGGCACGGATTTGACCTCCACCATGTACTGCAGCAGCCATTGGCCGCCCACCACTTCCACCAGCGGCCCATGGGCCTGGCCACGCGGCTCGACCCAGCCAGCCGTTCTCTCCTGCGAGCCGGTGCATTCGGCAAAGCGCGCTGCCTGCAGCGCCTGCTCCAGCGGCGCGCGCGCCATTGTCCAGTCCGACACCAATCGAAAAACCATCACGTTCTTGAACACATTGCACCCTTTGCCGACAGCGGCTTTTTAATAAGGTGCCGATTGTCAACCTTGCGCATGCGGTGTCGGCGCCCGACCGGCCCGAGTATGTGATGATCAGTCCCTTTACCGGATCAGGATCTCCATGGCCACGCCCAACGACACCCTCAGCATGGCTTTATTCTGCGACTTCGAAAACGTCGCGTTGGGCGTGCGCGACGCGCAGTACGACAAGTTCGACATCAAACCCATACTCGAGCGGCTGCTGCTCAAGGGCAGCATCGTCGTCAAGAAGGCGTATTGCGACTGGGAGCGCTACAAGGGCTTCAAGGCCACCATGCACGAGGCCAATTTCGAGCTGATCGAAATCCCGCATGTGCGCCAGTCCGGCAAGAACTCGGCCGACATCCGGCTGGTGGTGGACGCGCTGGACCTGTGTTACACCAAATCCCATGTGAACACTTTTGTCATCATCAGCGGGGACTCCGACTTTTCGCCGCTGGTGTCCAAGCTGCGCGAGAACGCCAAGCAGGTGATTGGCGTGGGGGTCAAGCAGTCGACCTCGGACCTGCTGATCGCCAACTGCGACGAGTTCATTTTTTACGACGACCTGGTGCGCGAGAGCCAGCGCGCGTCGTCGCGCCGCCAGCAGCAGGGCCAGCCGCAGCAGGCGCCACCGCGCCGCTCCGCCGAGGAAGAGCGTGTCCGCCGCGAGGAGGTCGACGCGCGGCGCAGCCAGGCGATCGAGATTGCGGTGGAGACCTTTGACGCGCTGGTGTCCGAGCGTGGCGACAGTGGCAAGATCTGGGCCTCGGTGCTGAAGGAGGCGATCAAGCGGCGCAAGCCCGACTTCAACGAGACCTGGTACGGTTTTCGAGCCTTCGGCAATTTGCTGGAAGAAGCGCAGGCGCGGGGACTGCTCGAGTTCGGACGGGACGACAAGTCGGGTGCCTATGTGTACCGCCACGCGGGACCGGTGCAACGCAGCGAACTTGCGCCGGTGCCCGCCATGCTGCTGGCATCAGAGCCGCCAGCTGCGGCCGAGGACGGTGGCGAACGGCATGAACCGCGGCGGCGCAGCCGCGGTGGGCGCCGCAGAGGACCAAAGCAGCCGGAGGCCACTGAATCCGCGGCGGACCCGGTCGGCGTGGCGGAATTGCCAGCCGCGGCCGCCGCACCGCGCCCCGCTGACCCAGTCTCACCCGATGTAGCAGCCGAGCCAAAGCCACGCAGCCGTCGGCCGCGCAAACCCGCGTCAAACCTGGGCGGTTGAGCGCGGCCTCGGCTGGCTGGCACTTCGTGGTGTCGGCGGCGTTCCACTGTCGGCTGACGGCTACGCGCGCCGGCCGCGTCCACTCACTGCAGAAAGCCCATGCCCCGGTTCTCACGCACCTCGGGTTTGATGCGGTGTTCGGCTTCGAGCTGCTCCAGAAACTCGGCCGCCGCAAGCTGTGTGTCGAGGATGATGGCCTGGCGTTTGACGGCGGCGAAGTCACCCGCACAGAGCTGCTCCAGCTGCGCCAGCCGGGCGCGCAGCGCACCTGTGAGCAGGGCTTCGTCGGCGCCGAGCGCTTCGACCCGGAACATGGTTTCGCGCTGCGCCGCAGTGAGTGGTTTGAAGCGGATCTTGAAGGTGAAGCGGCGCAGCGCAGCCTGGTCCAGCCGGTCCATCAGATTGGTCGTGCAGATGAAGATTCCGTTGAAGCTTTCCATTCCCTGCAGCATTTCGTTGACCTCGGTCACTTCGTAGGTGCGTTGTGCGCCGCGCCGGTCCTGCAAGAAGCTGTCTGCCTCGTCCAGCAGCAAGACGGCCTGCTCGGCCTCGGCCTCACGAAACATCGCCGCCATCTGTTGTTCGGTCTCGCCGACATACTTGCTCATCAGGTCGCTCGCCTGCTTGACCTGCAGCGGCTTTTCCAGCGCCTGGGCAATGTGTTCTGCGAGTGCCGTCTTGCCGGTGCCGGGCGCACCATAAAAACACAGACTGCCGTGGCCACGTGCGCGCAGCGCCTGCACGATGCGCGGTATCTCGAACCGGCACTCCACGTTGAGCATGGACAGGTCGTACTGGGTCACCATGTTGCGTTTGGCGCCCGGCGGCTGGTAGCGGCCCAGCGCCTGGTCAGCATTGCGCAACTGGCGCTCGATCAGTTTTTCCGGCAGGTCGCCGCTCGCCCCCCCCGCGTCGCCGACCAGCCCGGCGAAACGCACGGCGGTGCGAATTTGTGCCGGCGTCAGACCCTTGCGCGCCGACAGGCGCTCGACAAAAGCATCCGACACCACCAGTCCGGCCAGGGTTTTGCGCACCAGGCCCGCGCGTGCGCCCGGCGGCGGCGACTTTAGCTCCAGGTGGTAGGCAAAACGGCGCCGGAATGCCGGATCGATCTGCTCGATCCGGTTCGTGATCCAGATCGTGGGCACGCCGTTGGACTCCAGGATCTGGTTGACCCAGGCCTTGCCACTCACGCTGCCCGACAGCGGTGCGGCCACCTGCTCGGCGCGTGCCAGCAACTGGGCCGCTTCGCTGGAGATGGGCGGAAACACGTCTTCGACTTCGTCAAACAGCAGCGCCGCCTGCGCCGCGCCTTTGAGAAACACCTGCGCGATCTGCAGCGAGCGGTAACGGTCGCGCCCGCTCAGCGAGTTGCCCTCGCGGTCGGCGTACTCCACCTCGAACAACTCGATGCCGACTTCCTGTGCCACGACCTTGGCCAATTCGGTCTTGCCGGTGCCGGGCGGCCCGTACAGCAACACGTTGACGCCACACTCCTTGCGCGCCACGGCGTTGCGCAACAGGGCGCACAGCAGCTGGGTGTCTTCCTGCACAAAGGAGAAGTCGTCAATCGACAGGCTGCTCTTGCTGGCCGGACGCGTGAACACCGCCATCAACTCGGCCTGATCGCGGTATTCGCGCATCAACACCGGTGGCAGCTTTTCGCTCACCTTCATCAGGTCGGCCAGGTCGGTGATGTTGTGTTCCGAGATCAGGTTCTCCACCAGCCCGATGCGCTCCAGGCGCGAGCCGGCACGCAGCGCTTCGCCGATCTCGCTGGCGTTGACACCGGCCAACTCGGCAATGGCTGCGTACGCCTCCGGTGCGTTGTTGACCTTGAACTCGACCAGGATGCTGCGCAGGTCGCGCTGGTACCGCGCCAGGGTACCGTACAACAACAAGGCGCGTTCTGCCTTGTTGAGCTGCAACAGGCCGGCCAACGCCTCGATGTTCTTCTGCACCAGCGTGGATTGTTTCTTTAGTGCCTGCGTCAACCAGTCTCCGGTGACGGTGAGCAGCGAGATCAAATCCCTTGGTTGGTCCTTGGCATATTCGTCCAGGTAAAAGAACAGGGTTCCCTCTTCATACGGGCCGCGCCAGACGCCGTGCCGCGCCAGGAACTCTGGCGCAGCCAGGGTCTCATGGCCGTGCCAGAGATCGTTGCCCGCGCAACGCCGTACCAGGAACTCGCGCAGTCGATCCAGAACTGAAGCCGGCCATGCGAGGTAACGGCCCGTCAGGCCGACGACGCTGTTGAGGTCGCGCCGCACGTTGAAGTCGGAGCCGCGCCGCGCCGCCAGCGTCAGCACGAAGTGGGAGCACATCAGGTCTAGCACCGGGGCGTTTTTCAACCCAGGTGACAAATGCAACAGCGGGCCCGAGAGTTCGGCCATCAAACGCTTGACCATCAAACGCCTCCAAAACCGGTGTGATTGGCACCATAACGCAGACCTGGGTCTTGTGGAAGACCTTGTGGCGAAAAGGCCCATGCATCGGCTAAGCTTGGGTGCATGGACACGCAGACACTGCAAGCGGCATTGGGCGAGTATTTCGCACCCTGGGTGCAGGCGTTGGCCCTGGAGGTGATGGCCTGCGATGGGGACAGGGTAATCGTGCGCTTGCCGCAGCAGGCACAACTGGCACGGGTGGGCGGCATGGTCTGTGGGCAGGCCATGATGGCCGCTGCCGACACCTGCATGGTGCTGGCCCTTGTCAACCATCTCGGCAGTTTCCGGCCGATGACCACGGTGCAGCTCAACACCAGCTTTCTCAAGCCGCTGTCCGGTCAGGACGGCATCATCGAATCCCGCGTACTGCGCGCGGGAAAGTCGCTGGCCTTCGGCGAAATCGATATCCGTGGCGCCAATGATGGCAAAAGCGTATGCCGCAGCAGCACCACCTACGCCTTGTTATGAGCGGCGCCAGAGTGCACCGCTGCCCGCCATGAAACGCTTGCGGGTCGCCTTGCTGGCGCTGCTGGTGCTGCTGCCCGTCGTTGCTGCCGCGCTGGTATGGTTTGCGGTCGATTCAGTTCCTCTGGTTACAGCCAAGGTGGTCCTCACCGTGACCGATATCGAGCGTGCCAAACAGGTGCTCTCGCGTAACGATCCGCGCAAGATGCGCCAGGGCGTGTTGCGCAGCGTGGTATTGCCGCAGCAGGACGTGTCGCTTGCTGCCGCCTACCTCGCAAGCCGCTATGCCAACGGATCGGCGCAGGTGCTGCTGCAACAAGGCACAGCGACCGTGCGGGCCACCATGGAGTTGCCGCCCAATCCGCTCGGGCGCTATCTGAACCTTCACGCCGAGCTGGAGGAGTCCGGGCAGCTACCGCGGTTCGCACAATTGCGCATCGGGCGTGTTCCGGTGCCCGCGTTTGCAGGGAACTGGTTTTTGCAGCGCGGTTTCGACCGCCTGCAGCGACATGAGGGTTACTCCGCAGCCGTCGACGTGGTCAAGCAGGTACAGATGCGTGAGGGCGCGCTCAATGTCCAGTTTGAATGGAGTGATGCGGCGGCCGCGCAGATCAAGTCGGCGTTGGTGCCCGCGCAGGACCAGGAGCGCTGGAAGGCCTACCAGGCGCGGCTGGTCGAGCTGGCAGGCGCAGGCGGGCGGGTGGCGCCACTTCCGATGGAGCAGTTGCTGGCGGCGCTGCTGCAGCTGGCACGCCAACGCAGCGCCGCAGGGGACGCCGTCGCAGAAAACCGCGCGGCGCTGATCGTGCTGGCGTTTTATGCCAATGGCAAGGGATTGGCCGCGCTGGTTCCCGCAGCACGCGACTGGGCGCGTCCCGTGCAGCGCGTGGTCACCTTGGGCGGTCGGCCCGATTTTTCTCAGCACTTCAGCATTTCTGCGGCCCTGGCAGCCACGGCGGGCAGTCCGTTATCGGATGCGGTGGGCCTGTACAAGGAGGTCGACGACTCCCGGGGTGGCAGCGGCTTTTCCTTTAATGACATCGCCGCCGACCGGGCGGGAACGCGTTTGGGCGAGTTCGCTACCGCCGCTGCTGGAAGTGCTGCAAGGCTGCATCTGAAAGCGGCAGCGGGTTTGCGCGAGCAGGACTTGTTTCCGCAGGTGCAGGACTTGCCCGAGTTCATGCCGGAGCCGGAATTCAAACGCCGCTTTGGTGGCATCGGGCAGCCTGCTTACACGCGCATGATGGCCGACATCGAGCGCCGCATCGCCGCTCTGCCCTTGTACCGCTGACAGGGTTCCCGCAGTTTAGCCGCCGCTAGCGGAGCCGGCAATGGCGGTAAAATCATGTTGAATTTCCGCACCCGTACGCCAAGGAACACCATGTCCGCGCCAACTGACCACCACGACACCGCTTCCGCCGACCCGGTTGAAAAGATTGTGCATTTGATGCCCATCGTTTTGCCGCTGGCCGGTGCGGCCATGATCTTCCTGCTGGCGTTTATCGCCGTCTTCCTGGCCTGAGCATCCGCTGCGGCGCTCGCCGCACTTTTTTCTTCCTTCCCCCTCTTAGTTTGCGCCCGTCCACGGGCTGGTTCGCCGTCGGTAGACCTTAGCCTGCTTGTGCGCAGCTTAGATGCGCAGTGCCGCATAGAGTGATGCTTTTTTCGCATGACTATTGGCCGTAACCCACTGGTAACTATTGCACCCCTCCCTAGAATTGATTCTTCGGCGCTCTGCGCAATGTGGCTTACCGGCTACCCGCGTTTGGCAAGTTTCCCCGCCATCCTGTGGGAAGGCGCAGGGTTGGGGCAGTCGCAGTCCGGCATGCGGCGCGTCCTCAGGCGGAGTCTTCTTTTCAAAGCGAATGCCCAGCGGGGCCGACATGAAACGGCACCGGTTCCTTTTGAAAAGACGAATTTTTACTTCCGGAGCTTTTCATGGGTAGCACTGCAGAACTGGGCATCCGCCTGAATCCGCCGCCATGTGTCAGGAACCATGCCCTGATTGCCTGGGTGGCCGAAGTGGCCGCCCTGACGGAGCCGGCCCAGGTGTACTGGTGTGACGGATCGGTGGAGGAATACGATCGGCTGTGCCAGCAGCTGGTGGAGGCCGGTACGTTTCGCCGGCTCAACCCGGCCCGGCGGCCCAACTCCTATCTGGCCTGGTCTGACGCCAGCGACGTGGCCCGGGTGGAGGACCGCACCTACATCTGCTCCGCCAGCAAGGAGCAGGCCGGGCCGACCAACAACTGGATGGCGCCCAAGGAGATGTGCGGCATCCTGCAACATGGCCAGCCGGACGGCACGCCGGCACTGTTCAAGGGTTGCATGCGCGGGCGAACCATGTATGTGGTTCCCTTTTCCATGGGTCCGCTGGGTTCACATATCTCCCACGTCGGCATCGAGTTGTCCGACAGCGCCTACGTCGCCGTCAACATGAAGATCATGACGCGCATGGGCGAGGCGGTGTACGGGGTGCTGGGCACGGACGGCGCCTTTGTTCCCTGTGTGCACTCTGTGGGTGCTCCACTGGCGCCGGGCCAGAGGGATGTCAGCTGGCCCTGCAACAAGACCAAGTACATCGTGCACTACCCCCAGACGCGTGAAATCTGGTCCTACGGGTCCGGTTACGGAGGTAACGCCCTGCTCGGCAAGAAGTGCTTCGCCTTGCGCATCGCGTCGAACATGGGCCACGCCGCAGCCGCGCAGTCGGGCTCTGCGCCGGGGTGGCTGGCCGAACATATGTTGATTCTTGGCGTCGCCAGTCCGGCGGGCAAGAAATACCATGTGGCGGCGGCGTTTCCAAGTGCCTGTGGCAAGACCAACTTCTCGATGCTGGTGCCGCCGGCCGGGTTCGAGGGCTGGACGGTCAGCACGATCGGCGACGACATCGCCTGGATCAAGCCGGGGGCGGACGGCCGCCTGTATGCCATCAACCCGGAAGCGGGGTATTTTGGCGTCGCGCCGGGGACCAACCTCGCGACCAATCCAAACTGCATGGCCACTCTCGACCGGGATGTGATTTTTACCAACGTGGCGCTGACCGATGATGGTGACGTCTGGTGGGAAGGGCTGGAGAAAGATACAGGCGCCCTGCCGGATCACCTGATCGACTGGCAGGGTCAGCACTGGACGCCCGCGCTGGCCGCGGCCGGGTCGACGGATGGCAAGTTGCGCCCGGCCGCCCATCCGAACGCCCGTTTTACCGTCGCAGCCATCAACAATCCCGCGCTCGACAGCGCCTGGGACGATCCGGTCGGCGTGCCGATCGATGCTTTCATCTTCGGCGGCAGGCGATCCTCCACGGTACCGCTGATCACAGAGGCAAGGGACTGGGTGGAAGGCGTCTACATGGCAGCCACCATGGGTTCGGAAACCACCGCCGCCGCCGGCGGAAAACAAGGTGTGGTGCGGCGCGATCCGTTTGCCATGTTGCCGTTCGTTGGCTACAACATGAGCGACTACTTCCAGCATTGGCTGGACATGGGCGAAAAGTTGGCGGCTGCCGGCGCAACGTTGCCCCGGATCTACACCACCAACTGGTTTCGCAAGGGCGCCGACGGCAAGTTCGTGTGGCCCGGTTATGGCGAGAACATGCGGGTACTCAAATGGATGATTGACCGCATCGAGGGCCGTGCGCCAGGTCATGCCCATGTGTTTGGAGTGAGTCCCGTCTACAGTGAGATCAATTGGGCCGGGCTGGACTTTTCCAGCGCCCAGTTCGACACTGTGACCAGCATCGACAAGTCAGCCTGGCAGGCCGAACTGAAGCTGCACTCGGATCTATTCGCGCAATTGACCCACCATTTGCCTGAGCAGTTGCCCGCCACCAAGGCGCGAATCGAGGCCCGGCTGGCGGCCTGAACACCGCGCGCCATTCAAAAAGCCACCCTCGGGTGGCTTTTTGGTTTGCGAGGCCGCAAATTGTGCGCTTAACAGGGCATGTATTGCAGCTGTGTTGGCAATCCAGTCAATGGTGCCACGCGGTACATCGCGCGTGGGCCGGGGTAGCTGGCGCTGAGTGTTCGCAACGGGCGGTGGTCGAGCCAGGCGCGGCCGTGTTGCAGGTCCTTCGTCAGCACGTCGGACTCTGCCCTGCACACTGCTGCCTGCAGCTCGGCCATGACGCGCGGGTCGCGCTGGGCGCTCGCCAGGAACATGGCGTCGCTGTGTTGCTGCGACTGGTATCGCTTCCACGCGTCGAATTGCTTCGAGATCGCCGCCGCCCAGCGCCGTGAAACGCCGCCAAACAGGGCCAGCGCTGCAAATCCCACGGCCCACAGCGCGACCCAGCCCAAAAGCAGGTGGCCGTCTTTGTGACTGTCCACGACCGAGTCGGCCGCAACAATGAGCGAGGTGACGATGGCCGCCAGCAACATGCTGGACAAGGCCCTGGAAGAACCCGCGGCGGGGCCGGACTGGGAGTTCGAGAAATGGCTAATGGTGGTCATGGTGATGAATTCCTTGTTCAATGCGGAGCCTGAGCCTAGCTCGCTCCAACTCCTATATTAGGGTTAACCCTATTAATTACCAAATTACATTTGGTAATGGCTGTTATTCACAGAAGTGTTGATATGGCTCCAAACCGCTTCCTTCCGGTTTCGCAACTGAGGATCACCTTTGCTCGGCGGGGACCTGCGTCAGTGGCTGGCTGCAAATGCAGCTGCGGGCGCGTCAGCCGCAGCCTGGTCGTGCACCTCGGTGCGCCACCGCGCAGCCTGCAAATCCGCCATGCAACGCGGGTCGGACAGTGCCACGGCCCATGTCTGCTCATCGGCAGCATTGCTTCTGGCCCGTGCTGCCCACGCCGAAAGTGACGCCTCCATGCTGGCTGACCATCCGAAGGCGACTTCTGCAAACAGCGCAATGGCGCCAAGTAAAACCGCCCACAGGACCACCCAGGCGAGCAGCAACTGGCCGTCTGCCCAGGTGGTGATGATTTGGTCGGCCACCACCGCGAGCGTAGCCAGTCCGGCGGTCAACAACAGGCCGGGCAAACCACGGGTGGTGACCAGGCGCTGCCCCAAATGGTGTGCGGCGGCGACGGCGTTTTCCATGCGTTGGACGCCGCGGTGGTCGAGCGACAGTTCGTTTTGCACCGAATTGAACATGGTGGATCCTTTCCTTGAAACCACGGAACAATCCATGGCAGTCAATATGTTGGGGTAAACAGTATGCGTATCCAACTTTATTTCAGTAATGCAATTCATTCCTGCTGGTGATATATTGAGCGTGTATGCCCTCGAGAACCGTCGCTCCGAATTTCCGCACCCTGGACTTGAACTTGCTGCGGGTGTTCGACGAAGTAATGGCCGAGCGCAGCCTTACGCGGGCCGCGCGCAACCTGTCGCTGACGCAACCGGCGGTGAGCAATGCAATGCGCCGCCTGCGCGAAACGCTGGGCGACGAGTTACTGCGCCGCAGCGGGCAAGGCATGGATCCAACTCCGCGCGCGGTCCTGTTGTGGCCCTCGGTGCGCGACGCCTTGCGCCAGTTGCAGCAGTCGCTGGCGCCGGAGAGTTTTCTTCCGGAGCAGGCGGACAACAGTTTCGTGTTGGCGATGGCTGACGCCACGGCGGCCGAGTTGGTTCCGCCCCTGGTGGAGGTGTTGGAGGCAGAGGCGCCGGGTGTGTCGCTGCGTATCGTCCCGCTGACCACGCGCGACCCACGCAAACTGCTCGACGATGAAACAGTGGACCTGGCGGTGGGCCATTTCCCGGCTGTGTTGGCAGACCTGACGGCGCGCGCACAGGCGGGCCGGGCGGTGCCCTTCATGCACCAGCGCCTATATGAATCCGAATACGTGTGCGTGATGCGTGCTGGCCATCCACTGGCGACCGGACCGTTCACGCTGAACCGCTTCTGCGGCGCGCGCCACTTGCTGGTCAGTTTCAGCGGGCGCCCGTTTGGGTTTATCGATGAGGCCCTGGCCGGTCTGGGGCGCGAGCGGCGCGTCGTGTTGACCGTAAACCAGTTTTTTACGGCTGGCCGCGTGGTGGCGGACTCGAACCTGTTGACCGTGTTGCCGCGGCATTTTGTTGGCGTCACCGGCATTGCCGACCGGCTTGTATTGCGCAGTTTGCCGTTCCAGGTGGCGGCAGTTCATGTTGACTGCGTGTGGCACGGGCGCTTCGACCCGAGCAGCGCGCACCTATGGTTACGCCGCACGCTGGCCCGTTGTGCGCAGTCGGCGATGGCGGCATGAAGATTCAGTTGCTGTCCGATCTGCACCTGGAGGTGCATCCACATTGGATGGCGCAGCCCGCTGCGCTTGCGGATGTGCTGGTGCTCGCGGGCGACATCGGCTCTTACCAATCGAACTCGCAATTGACCGACACAGATTTCGGGCTGGCGCGTTTTTCGCCGCACGCGGGCTGGCCCACTCCGGTCATCTACCTGCCCGGCAACCATGAATATGACGGCCTGGACTTTGACGAGGTGCACGCCCGGCTGCACGAAACCTGCGACCGGCTGGGTTTGATCTGGCTCGAGCGCGAGGCCCTGGTGCTGGGCGGTGTGCGATTTGTCGGAACCACGCTGTGGACCGACTTTGACGCCCTTGGGCCACACCCCGACGCCGTCGGCGCCACCTTGGGCCAGCAATTGCACGCGCGCGAGAAGGCGTTTCGGGCGGCAAATTTCTACCTGCGCAAGAGCGCCACCACCCGTTACGGCGCGCCGTTTCTGGCGCCACAGGTGCGCGACCAGGCGCTGTTATGCCAATCCTGGCTGCAAACGGCTTTGGCAACGCCATATGCCGGGACCACGGTGGTGGTGACCCACTTCGCACCCAGTCTTCTCAGTGCCGATCCGCGCTATGGAATGACGCCGGGCACGGCCGGTTTCTGCAACGCGCTTGACCACCTGTTGCCCAGCGCCGCCCTGTGGTTGCACGGCCACCTGCACGCGCCCAGCGACTATGTACAGCATGGCTGCCGCGTGGTCGCCAATCCGCTGGGATACGCACGCAAGAATGAACAGGCCGCGTTTCAAAGTGGCATGCTGATCGACGTGCCAGCCGCCTTGCCGCGCCGCACGCCGCCTTGACGCAAGTCAAGCTCGCGGCGCGCCGAAGGTCTACACTGGCCGACAGACTGTCAAGGAGTACATTTTGAAAATCCTGCTCGCGGTGGACGGCAGCGCCTACACCAAGAAGATGCTGGCCTATCTGGTTACGCACGACGAAGTTTTTACGGCCCTGCACAACCAGTTCACGTTGTTGACGGTGCGCTTGCCGCTGCCGCCGCGCGCCCGTGCGGCAATCGGCAAGGAAATCGCGGATGGGTACCACGCACACGAGGTGGAGCGGGTGCTGGCGCCAGTCTCCAAGTTTCTGTTGCGCCATGGCATTGATGCCAAGAGTGCCTGGAAGATCGGCCAGCCCGGTGAGGCGATCGCCGCTTTTGCACAAGCTGGCAAGTTTGACTTGATGCTGATG